>JALQUD010000035.1 GCA_023268595.1 Candidatus Saccharimonadia bacterium | reverse complement strand
GCACCGTACGACCAGCTGGAGACCGAACAATCCAGCTATAGTACTATCGGTTCGCAGAGCAGCCCTAATGCCGTCACCAGCGGCTTCGCGGCCGCCGGCGGCCAGCTCAGCCAGACGGGCGGCAGGAGTGTCGGCCTGATGAAAATCGCTGTCCAGGGCGTCGGCGACTCGGCAGCCGGTGTCGGCACGGCCATCGGTAACGCTGCCAGTGCAACCGGCAGCATGATCGGCCGTGGCGCCAGCACGGTGGTCGGCGGGCTAGCCGATGGACTTATCGCGACCTTCAAACTTCCCGGCAAGGCAGTCAGCGCCATAGTCGATGCGCCGGCGCTTGGCAGCGTCATCCGACCGCACGACCATGAACACGAAGCCGTGCCGATCATCGATCCCGATTCACCTGAGCTGGCAGCAGCCATCAAGGCCATCAACAGCCAGCAGTCAGCTCCGGCAGCCAGTGCCGGCGTCAGCCCGGCCGGCCAGACACAACCCCGCTGGCCACTACGCGGCGCAGTCACCACCGAGTTCGGTGAACGGGGCTGGCCATACAACCCGACGCATACCGGTATCGACATCAGTGATGGCACCCGGCCCGGTACCACCGATGTCCGTCCATTCCAACCGGGCAGGGTGATCCATGTGGAACAGAAGGGTTCCGGACTTGGTAACCACGTCATCGTCGACCATGGCAACGGCATCACCTCCGTCTATGCCCACCTGGCAAGCATCACCGTTCAAAACGGACAGCAGGTCGACCACAACACCGTCGTCGGTAAAGAGGGCACCACCGGCTTATCAACCGGCACGCACCTACACTTCGAAATCCGCGTCAACGGCATGGCCGCCAATCCGCGGCAGTTCATTCCTGGCAACCCGAGCTAGCAGACCGAATAGTATCAATCTGAGATCAGGCGGCCGGTTGTGCTTCGGCCTTAGCTTTCTTAGCGGCCTTCTTGACCGTATTCGACTCCAGAATGTGACGGCGCGTCAGCTGGTCGAGTACCAGGATACGGATGCAGCCCATGACCGGGATGGCCACCAGACCACCAAGCAGACCGCCGAAGCTGACACCTAATACCACCGAAGCGAACACCAGTAACGGCGACATGTTGGTCGAGTTGGACTGGATCTTTGGCTGTACCAGATAATTCTCAATCTGCTGATAGGACAGATAGTAGATGAATACCACGGCGGCCGCGAACGGCGATGTCAACAACGCCGCACCGGTGGCGATGATGGCGCCAAGCGTATGGCCGACCATCGGCACCAAACCACATATGAACACCAGGACCATCAGGGCGACCGGATAGCCGACATGCATCAGTAGGAAGACCGGCAAGATGAGTATGGCGGCCACGGCAGCCAGGAATACCTGGCCGTTGACATACCCCTTGATGACCTTATACATCGCCCGGCCCAGATCGGTGACGTGGCTGCGGTGCGCCGACGGCACCAGACGCTGGCCTATGGCCACCCATCGCGGCCCTTCCACCAACATCATGAAGGTCAGTACCAGCACGGTCAGCGTGGCGATGGCACTGTTACCGATATTGGACACGACCTCGACGGTCGATCCGGCAAAATTCTGCAGCCTACTGGACAGGTCGTGCGTGAAGTCATCCACCTGGCCACCCAGATTGTAGCGCTCGATGAAGCCGCCGACGCTTGAGTTATCGTCCTTGAGGTCGCGCACGAAGCGTGGCGCGCTGTCCACCAGACCGCCGATCTGCCGCACGAACGGTGGCACCACCGCCGACAGGAAAGCAGCGAAAGCAGCCAATACCAGTAGTACCGACAATGTCGTAGCCAGGCTTCTGCTGCCGCGTCGTTTACCGGGCAGATGCTCGGCGATCCAATGGACCGGTGCATTGAGCGCCAGAGCCAGGAAGAAGGCCGTGAAGAGCAGCAACAGGGCTGAAGCGGCCTGCTTGACAGCGGCCACAGCCAGGATGAAGACGAATATGACCAGGAAGATCCGTAGTAACGTACGGTTGGATACCGATACTTCTACGTGATACGCCCCGTCATCCGAGTTTTTCGGTTTGGAACGGAGAGAAAACATACTGCTTATAGTATGTCACGACTCGGAGCGCTTACGCAAATGTGATGAATACGCCGCCACCAGCCGGCGTCCGACCGTGGCCACATCGAACTGCCGGACGTACATCTCCTGCCAGCGCCGGGCAGCATCGGCAGCCTGGGCATCACCCAGGAAGTGCCGCATCAACTGTGCCAAGCCATGATGATCCAGGGGCTCAAAGAGCTGGCCGGGCTGCGGCTCCATGACCGTGGCATAGCCTGGGTTACGCGCCGCCAATACGACCGGACCCGTCCGGGCGGTGCTGGCAGCCATGGCTTCCACCAATACGATGCCGAAGCTTTCACCGCCGCTACTCGGATAGGCGGCGATGGTCGCACCTGCCAGCAACGAGGGCTTATCCTCCTCGGCTACGAAACCGGTAAAATTGGTAATATCAGCGATGCCTAGCGACCGCGCCCGGGCCTTGAGTTCGCCGGCCAGCGGACCCTTGCCGGCAACGATGACCTTGAGCGGCCACCCAAAACCGGCATCGGCATGAAGCTCGGCCACGGCTTGCAGGAACGTCATGCAGCCCTTACGGGGAACTAACCGGCCGAGGAATAACAGACGGGCTTCAGCGGCCGGTCCGGCAGCGGTGTCAGCAGTAGTGTCGGTCTGCCCACGTTTGGCAGCTGCCGCGAAACGGCCGGTATCAACCACGTTCGGCAGCACATCCACGTCGGTCAGACCGAACGAGCGCTCGGCAAAATCACGGGCTGCCGTCGACACGGCGAAGACCTGGTCGAAACGCTTGAGACTACGTCCCAGAGCCCGACCGAGCAAGCGCGTGGCCGAACGGACCAGCCGGCTGTATGGCAGGATATGGAACGTGCCCATGACAACTGTCGTGGCCGGCGCTGCGTTGACGATCCGCGCCGCCAGCATCGGACTATAGGGCATCTGGACATGTAGAACGTCGAAGCGTTCTTTAGCCAGCAGCGCAGCGATGCGTCGACGGCTGGCAGGCAACGGGATAGACAGGCCGTTGCCGTTGAAGCGCACATTGACATTGCGCGACAGGCTATGCAGCTTGGGCAGGTCGGTCCGGACCGTCTCACCGGTCAGATAGTGGACCTCGTGGCCTTGGCCGGACAGCCAGGCACCGATGGTCAGCACATACTGTTGGACGCCATCAGGGCGGTCCAAAGAATCGTCAATTACCAGACCGATCTTCATCGGCCGGTCTACCTGCTAAAAGCCTTGCGGCGGACCTGGCGGAACAGGCGGGACTTCGGCCGCTGGTGCTCGGCGAAGGCCTTCAGATACACAGCTTCGTACTGGTCGACGATCCGTTTATGGCTGTAAGACTTGATTTCGTCCTTGGCCCAGGAGCGCCATAGCTTACGCAGGTCATTCTCGTGTAATAACAGGTCCAGACGGCGCGAGAATTCCGCGCTGTCCTTAGGGTTGACCAGTGACAGGGCACCAAAGCCGCGCATCACGGTGGCGTAACCGGGGTTGTTACCGGCCACTACCGGCAAGCCGGTGGCCATGGCCTCCAACAGCACGATACCGCAGCTTTCGCCATACAGGGCGGGCGCACAGAACAGGTCGGCAGTGTGCAGGTAACGCACTTTTTCTTCTTCGCTGATGTAACCGACGAAGCTGATACTGTCCTCGAGACCAAGTGATTCGACTTCCAGCTGCAGCTTTTCACGGTCCGGACCGTCACCGGCTATCACCAGACGGATCTGCGGTTTGTTGTCGTGCAACAGCTTGAAGGCGCGGATCAGATATTTCAAGCCTTTACGCTGCTCCAACCGGCCGACGTAAAAGATCGTCTTCTGCTCCTGGCTGTCATCACGCTTACCAGGGTTGGTGTACACCGACAGGTCGATGCTGTTAGGGATGATCTCTACCTGCTTACCACTCAGCTCCTTGACATAGGCCGAGGCCGGTTCGGACACCGAGGTGTACTTGTTGATGTATTTCAGGATGGAACGGGTATACGGCGTGACCACTTTGATGACCGTGCGGCTGATCGCCGTGTCCGGCAGCGTCGCATGGAAGGTAGCCACGTTGGCGGCATTGGAATACATCAGGACCTGACGGCTCAAAAAGGGCACCCATGGCTCATGGAAATTGAGCACATCGAATTTTTCACGCCGCAGCATCTCGTGGATCTCTTCGCTCAAGGAAGCGGATACCTGGATGGTGGTATGGAGCGGCGAGTTGAAGTCAGTGGCACTACCCAGGAAGATCATGTGCTTGCGCTTTTCTTCCGATTCATCGTAGTTACGTGGCCGGGGCGTGATGATGATGGCATCATGGCCACGGCGGCGCAATTCAGCCTGCAAGGTGTAGACGACTTCCTGCACGCCGCCACCACGCGCGACGTTGTATGGGCAAACTAGGCCGATTTTCATAATTACCCTATATTATAGCATGGTTTTGCAAGCATAAGCTATTTGGGACGGCTCCAGCGCCGAATCGTCGACAGTTCACAACACCCCTGACGACAGTCTGGAAAATATATACTTTGTATATACATTTTATATATTTTCCAGACTGTCACAGAGAGAGGCGGTAAAGGTCATCTGAACCGCACAAAACCGCCAGACGGTTATTTGGAAAGCGCGCGGCGCAACTTGGAGGGTAGCAAAATGCCAAGCTCGGCCTTATCCGCCAGGACGCTGGGTGTATGCGCCTTAGTTTCAATAAGTGCCATGTGGCATTCCTTATACGTCACCAGCAGGTGCTGCTCGACCTTGGCGTTGTCAAAGTAGTGGTCCTTGATGGAGCCGACATGCCAGACGGGCAAGTCGATCGGCACGGCGCAGTTATCTATCTGCAGGAACTCGGCCGTGGTGCGCCAGTGGGTCGCCACATCGTTGGTCTGCCACAGCATCACATCATAATCGAGCATCTCACGGGCTTCGATAGGGTCCATCGAACTGAGCCGTCGCTCGCCGGCGGGCAGCTTGGCGTAGATCGTCCTGATCACCGGACCGTTCAGACCGACGTAGCGTATCGCAAACGATACCGGTCGCGTGCCGAAGACCCGGGTGGCAACGCTGAACAGCTTGCGGGTGCGCGGCTTGAAATGGAAGTCATCGTAATGCATGAAGCCGACGATGCTAGCAACCAGATCGACTTTCTTGGCCAGTTCGGGATACCGTTGCAACATGCGGGTGGCCACCACGAAACCGAACGATATGCCGACGATAGTAAAGCGCCGGCGCTTGAACCGCAACCTGATGAACGCCGCCAGATAATCGGCGAAGTTATCGATGGTCGGCTGCTGACCGATCTTATGGAAGCTGTCCATGCCGCCGAAACCAGGCAGGTCAGGCATGGTGACGTTGCCGTACTCGCGCAGGTTCTCCACCAATCCCCACCAACGCTCCAACCTGGCATGGTGGCCATACACCAGCAATATCTCCCGCTTGCGTTGTTTGCGGACCGTCGGCGCCATCAGCATCCGTCCGTTCATACCGTTCATGTTGAGCGGCGCGATGAAATCCGCCGGGTCGGAAGCCGGTGACTGTCGTTTGGTAGCATTCATATTACTAAGACTGTACCCTGTGGCAGCTCTGTCTGACAAGTGGCCGGCCGGAAGTATTTTTCACGGTAATGCTATACTGGACGGAAATGCCATTCACCACCATACGCCCCCAGCGGCAGCCGGTAGGACCGGGCCGCGAACGCCGTCCGCGCCGTCGGCGGACCATCATCATCGCTGCGATACTCGTGCTGTTACTGGCAGCTATCCTGTATTACGTTGGCACGCACCGGGCAGCCAACGACCAGTCATCCATGACCCTGACACCACCGGCCAGTTCAAAGACCAAGGAACAACAATCAGTCACGTCAGCAAATGGGGTGGGCGACAAGGTGGCATCCGACGATAACTTCAACAAGAAGCAGTATTCCAACGACGATCCGGCCAGCCTGTGGGTCATCGTCAACAAGCGCCGTCCGCTCCAGCCCAAAGATTACGCCCCTCAGGTCGCGGCACCGAATGTACCGCTCCGCCTGGGTGCAAGCAACCCGGAGATGATGGTCAGCACCAAGATGGTACCAGCATTGGAAAGCATGTTCGCCGCCGCTAAGAAGGATGGCATAGAGCTGATGGTCGCCAGCGGTTACCGTCCATACTCACTCCAGGTATCCGTCTATGGTTCGGAAGTCAAAGCCTACGGTCAGGCCGAAGCCGACCGTGAAAGCGCCCGGCCTGGCTTCAGTGAACATCAGACCGGTCTGGCCGTCGACCTTGAGCCGGTCAGCCGCCAATGCGAGGTACAGGACTGTTTCGGCGACACACCGGAAGGCAAATGGGTCACCGAGCACGCCCACGAATACGGCTTCATCCTACGCTACACGCCAACCGGTGAACCGACGACCGGCTACCGCCATGAGACCTGGCATTTCCGCTATGTCGGCACCGAGCTGTCCAAGGAAATCTACCGACTCAACAACCCGCCGCTCGAGACATTCTTCGGCCTACCTGCCGCACCCGATTACCAGTAACCGACGATGACCGGACACGCCAAACCACGACGACATCAGGGACGTCCCACACAGGACAAGCCAAGCCAGCATGCCGGCCGACGCAACCATCACCCGTACCGCTGGGTCGTGACGTTGGTCGTACTCGGGCTATTGGCTTACGTCCTGGCGCCACAGCTACCGACGCTCAGGCGTAGCCTTGCCATCCTGCCACAGGCCGACTGGCTGTTCGTGGCTGCCGCCATCGCCATCACCGGACTCACCTATATACTGTCTGCCGGCGTGTACCGTCTGCTGGTCAAACATCCGGTGAGTTTCCTGGTGCTGGTCCAGGTGCAGGTAGCGACAGCACTCGTCGGCAGGATAGCCCCTATAGGCGTCGGCACGATGGGTTTCAACGCCTACTTCCTCAAGCGTAACGGCCATACGACCGGCGAGAGCTTGGCCGTGGTCGGTGCCAATAACGGACTGGGTGCCATCGGCCACGTCATACTGCTCGGCCTGGTACTGGCACTCACGCCGTTACCGTTCAGTGAAGACATATCGATCAGCGCCAGTGTACTGTACTGGGTGTTGGCGGTCAGCGGTCTCATAGCCGTTACATTGGCAGCCTCACGCAAGCTCAGGACCGTATTCACCAGAGTCGTGGGCGATCTGCTGAAAACGCTTCGTAGCTACCGGCACAGACGGGCCGACGTCCTGCTGGCACTCGCTACCAGCCTGACGCTATCGTGCGTCTACGTGTTGTGCCTGGTGGCCTGCGCCAGAGCGCTTGGCGTCCAACCGGGATTAGGCCAGATATTCCTGGTCTACACGTTCAGCCTGCTGACCGGTGCCGCTACTCCCACGCCCGGCGGGCTGGTCGGCGTCGAAGCCGGTATCACGGCCGGTCTGACTAGTTATGGCATAGCTACCGAGCAAGCGCTGGCGATCGCCTTGCTGTTCCGCCTGGTCACTTATTGGTTGCCATTACTACCCGGCCTGATCGCTTTCCGGCATATACATCACCGACACCTGTAGATTGACGGATACGAAAAGTAAAAAAGCCATAGGCACGTATGTGATCCGGTGATAACCGGTCCACGACGTATCGTGCCTATGGCTTGCCCTGCCGGGGCGTGAATTATATCAGTAGTGCGTTGTTACGAGCGGGACTTGTCGTTGCCACCGTAGCCATCGCGGTTACCGCTGTCCATCTGCATGGACTCCAGCATGCGCTGCAGGTCGGCGTCGATCTTGGCGGTGGCCTCGTCGTAGCCAGCCTTGTGAGCCAACTCACGGCTGTAACGGTTGAGCTTGAATGAAGTCAGGAACAACGCGATGAAGATCGCAGTCATCATGATCAGTCCGATCGAGGACGAGACATACGGGTACAGCAGCAGACAGGTGCAGGCATACATGTACGCGATGAACATGATGGTCTCACCGATCGGCACGTGGTACGTAGCGACGAACGCCCTCACGGGGGTCAGCCGCTGGTTGATGAAGGAACGCGCCATGTCGAGCAGGCGGGTGATCTTGCGCATGAGATACTCCACTTCAGGGGGAACGGGCGAAAGCCGAAGCTGACGCCGCTGATGTTACCGGGGAATATAATGCACGTGTCCGGCAGGACACCGCGATAATACAACCAAGTATACCGTGTGTCAATCGCGGCGATAGCTTATACTAGAACTATCAACAGATTATCCGGTTAACCATCATGGAGGGCTTCAGTCATGGCTTCGTTTTTACATAAGGTCGGTACCGTCAGTTACCGTCGCAAGTGGAGCGTCCTGGCCGTATGGTTGGTCCTGATAGCTGCACTCGGCTTTGGTGCGGTCAACCTGTCCAAGCCACTCGACGATGCCATATCGATACCCGGCACACCAGCCCAGAAGGCCATAACCGAGCTCGGCGAGACATTCAAGGATAGCGGCAAGGGTTCAGGACGTATCGTCTACCATGTGGAATCGGGCAGCCTGGCAGACCGACGCCAAGCCATCGAGGCCGAGATAGCGACATTGAACGCCGAGCCCGGTGTGGCCGCCGCCGTATCGCCGTTCCTTAACCCGCAGGCGATGTCGGAAGACGGCAAGACCGGTTACGCACAGATCCAGCTCGATGACGACCAGGTCAGCAAAGAGCTGTCCGCACAGCTCATGGAGTCACGGGAGCGAACCGCCAAGGAAGGTCTGCAAGTCGAACTGAGCAGCGGACTGATAGTGCAGTCAGCCGAAGGCATACTTGGTCCCGGCGAAGTCACCGGCGTACTGCTGGCAATTCTGGTGCTAGCCATTACCTTCGGGGCCTTCATCGCTGCCGGCATGCCGATCGTCAACGCGTTGCTGGCGGTAGCGGCCAGCATGGCCGGGTTGTTCACGGTATCGCATTTCGGTGCGCTCAACTCGACGACGCCGGTACTGGCCGTGATGCTCGGCCTGGCAGTCGGTATCGATTACTCGCTGTTCATCCTGTCCAAATACCGGACCTTACTAGTGCAAGGTTACG
>JALQUD010000034.1 GCA_023268595.1 Candidatus Saccharimonadia bacterium | reverse complement strand
ATAAGCTGGCAGCCATAGCAACTCCGAAAACCGGTGCGCAAGGCAAGCCGGCCTGTACTACCGCACAACTTCAGGCACTCGCCGCCCAGGCAGTGGCGGCTGGCAGCCTGGAAGCCTTGGACGCGGCCGATTTGCCGTGTTCTCCCGACCAGGGAGTCAGCCAGCTCGTCGGCGGTTCGGTCCGCGACAATAGCAGAGACCTCGCCAACGCCGAAGTCACCCGGGCACTTAATTCGAGCGCGCTACCATTATCTCAGACGGATTCCGGCGGCTCCGGACAGGATGTCGTACTGGATTCGGCAGCCGACCGCACGACACCATCAGCTCCTACGGTCTACCGCATCCTCATGACACTTCCGTGGGCACTGTTTGCCTTGGCGGCGCTGTCGGCCATCGTCGTGATGCTGACGATGCGCGGCGAAGCCGCGCGGGCCGTCAAACGGTTGGCAGTCCACGCGGTCATAGCTGGCGTCTTCAGTTTGATCGTGGCAGGATTAGCACATCTGATGTTGTCATATCTTGCCGACTCTGACGGTGCCATAGGCAGACTGGCCGGAGATTTCGGCCGCGTCGCCAGCACCTTCGTCTATTCTCTGGAACGCTCTGCCGGCTACACTCTAGCTCTGATAGAAATCGGTTATGTCGTCGGAGGAATACTGGCGTTGGCTGGAGTTAGCCTATATCGTCGTCGCAGTGGCAACGACAGCATGCAGCCATCCGGACAATGACTACCGTTTCGCATGATTTCTGGAAATAAAAAAAAGAGGCCGCCAGGCCTCTTTTCGAATACTTGTGCATGGTACACCCGGCAGGATTCGAACCTACGACCTTCAGTACCGCAAACTGACGCTCTATCCAGCTGAGCTACGGGTGCTAAGGGTGTGCCGTCTTATGCAACAGGGGTAATTTTAGCACATCGTCCCGCAAAATGCCAGAGGCGTGTTTTTCCCGTCTAATCTGGTACAATATCGGCAGACAGCAACCTGGAGAGGTGCAAGAGCGGTTGAATTGGCTTGTCTCGAAAACAAGTGAGCCGGCAACGGTTCCGAGGGTTCGAATCCCTCTCTCTCCGCCAAACTAAAAGCATCCACCGAAAGTGGATGCTTTTAGTTTGTCTTCGAAAGGGGATTCGAACGCGCATGCCAGTGGCATGCAGCCGCCCGAAGCCCGGGGACCCTGGGAGCCGGGTTGCCTGAGCCGCCTGTTCGGCGGCGGGCAAGGTCGAATCCCCCCTTCAAAAAAAGGAGGTCCAACACACCCCAGCTCGATAGTCGTGAAATTATATACTTCGTATATACAATCTATATATTTTCCAGACTACCAGAAGGAGACACGTACCACGCAAAGGCCCACCCAGGACGACCACGGACAGACGGTCATGCGCTACAATATAACCAACATGCCAAAAGCAACAGCACCAAAACGGCGTCACGCCGTGATATATGTACCGGGACTCGGCGACAGCCGGATCGCCGGCCAATCACTCGCCATCAGGCTCTGGAAACTCCAAGGAATAGAACCGTATCTGTTCCAGGTTAACTGGGCGGACGGCGAGCAGTTCGGACCTAAGCTGGAGCGGTTACTAACACTGATAGACAAATTGCACGCGGAAGGTAAGAACGTATCGCTGGTAGGCGCCAGCGCCGGCGGCAGTTTCGTGGTCAACGCATATGCCCGACGCAAGCAAACATTGCATGGCATGGTGGGCATCTGTGGCAAATTGCAGGCCCACGGGTTTCACAGCGTGCACGATATGTATTACCGGCGTAATCCGGCATTTTTCCAATCCATGGAAAGGCTGGAAGCAAGCGAAAACGAACTGAGTAGCACGCAGCGGCGGCGAATCTTGTCGCTCCATCCCGTGTTCGATGAGTCGGTGCCGATAGCCGAGACTAAGCTACCTGGCGCCAAACATGGCATGATGCCGACCGCCGGCCATTTCATCGGCATAGCCTACGGGTTGACGCTCGGTAGCTTCCGGATCATGCGTTTCCTGCGCGGTTTACCGGAGCGGACGGCATGAGCATGCGGAGCACAGCCCGACACTGGCTAGGTGGCATCCGGCTATACATCGCAGCCGGCATTATCCTACTGACGTACCAACTGTGGCAGTGGAACGCCATAACCTACAAAGACAATTCAGAGCTGTTAGCCTCACATCTTCACGAGTCGTTCGGCTGGGTGGCGCTCATGTGGCTGACGGCCGCACTGGCCATCGGGCCGGCTTACCGGTTGTTTCCCAAGCTACCAGGCAAGCTGGTGATGCGTGATGCCCGCCGCATGCTAGGCATCGGCGCGGCGTGGTTTGCCAGCCTGCACGCCGGCGTGGCCTACATCGTATCGTTCCAAGCCGCCAACCCGCTCAGCCTGGCTACCTATTATCAGAAGGGCATGCTGTTGGGCGCCATCGCATTAATAATCCTGCTGTCGATGGCATTCACGTCCTTCGACGGAGCCATGCGGACCATGGGGCCGTGGTGGTTCAAGCTACACCGGCTGATATATGCCGGGGCTGTCATCGCCATCTGGCACGCCATGAGCATCGGTGTCCACGCCACGGGCATACCGGCCCTCGTATCAGTGATCGGTACGAGCATCGTGCTATTCGTGCTGCATATACAGGTGGCGTTGAGGCAAGAAAAGCCGATAACCGAGATGCAGGTGCTGGCGCTCTGCCTGGTCGGTATCGCCATCATCGTACTCAGTAATTACGGCTTTCAGCTGCACCTCGACCAGTACGCCAGGGGAGCGCGCTGATGGCATCGCGAATCCGGAAGCAAAGTATGCGGGTTCTGGTAACCGCGGCTACCGTCGTGCTGCTGACGGCCGGCTGGTCTTCGGACACGGTCAGCGCGCACATCCTGGAAAGCGACGGACCGGTATCGGCCGTGATGCACATGCCACCGGACGACAATCCGCAGGCCGGCAAACCGATCGACGTCAACCTGTCGTTCAGTTCAACTGATGGGAATTTCACGCTGATAAACTACGATACCAAGCTACGCATCGAACGCGACGGGCAATTGTTGGACCAAGCCGACGTCACGCGCAAGGACGGATACGAGCGTGAGGCTTCCGGCGAAGTCGAGGTAGCGGAACCCGGAGCGTACACGCTAGTAGTGGCCGGTACTCCACAATCGGCCGGCCGTAGCTTTACGCTCCGCTACACCATACGGGTCAGCGGCGGAGAAAACCGGACACGTCCGGGGGCTGATTTTTGGATCATTAACGCCACCGCCTGGAGCCTGCTCGGAGTGGTCGCTTACCGCATGGTCAGTTTGGGCGGGCGCTACCGCGGCAAGCCCACGGGAAGGTGACACGGTGCGAAACCGTGCGCACAGGGGCGGTATGTGGTATAATACCGATACTAGAAATACGCTGCAAAAGCCTCCTGACGGCGCGGAACACCACGATTCGACAGGGGAACCGTTCTAGAAGTTAACAGTCACGTTCGTCGAAGCGCAGCTACCTGGTCCAATCGTTCGCACCGCAATGCCAGATATCCTTCAATGAAGTTCACGTACCACCGGTACAAGGAGAATACCAAATGGCAAGCAAATTATTCGTAGGTTCACTCGCTTACAGTGTGACCGACCAGGAACTGGAAGATTTCTTCGCCAGCGCCGGCACCGTGGCTTCAGCCAAGGTCGTCATGGACCGCGACACCAACCGTTCCAAGGGCTTCGGTTTCGTCGAGATGGAAACTGACGACGAAGCTAAGGCTGCAATCGACCAGCTGAACGGCAAGGAACTGAACGGCCGTGCTATCGCCGTCGACGCCGCCAAGCCTCAGGCACCACGCGAGCGCCGTCCATTCGGCGGCGGCAACGACCGCCCACAGCGCCGCAACGACGACCGCCGCTACTAGTAGCTTCGCCCCGTAGTTTGCGCTACAACGGAAAGACCCTCATCGCGAGGGTCTTTTTTTAGTGTGCAAATATTTTATTACAACGGGTAATATCGTTACGCTTCTGGTTAGCATTGTTGTGGAATTGGCCAGAAGGTGGTTTTGTTCATAGTGACTACCATAAGCGCATGCTATATTTGGGCTTACGCTTTTATGCTGTGGCAGGGAAGTCAATAATGTGGTAAGGAAAGGATTCGTGTTATGAACGACAACGATAGCGCATCGATGCAACGTCAACAACGGCATGCCGTCAGCCGGATCCTGAGCACCGGACACCGCAGAATGACGGCAATCGGCTTCGCCGGTGCTATGGCAGTCATAGCATTCGCCGGGATGTATAGCCTATTCGGTAATGCTTCGGAGCGGAACCTGACGACCGGTGGAAGTAGCAACCGTACACAGAGCTCCAACCAGGCAGACTCGGAAACTACTAAACAGGAGGATGAGATGCAGACACCGGCAAACGGAGATGAGTCAACTCAGAACGGACAATCCCAATCGTCATCATCGACCGAGATAACCGTGAACGGCCGGAAGGTCGAAACTCCAGCCAACGGCTCATTCAAGCAGACATACACCGAGAACGGCGCCACTACCGACATATCGGTAGATTCCAGCCACAGCAGCACTACGTCCGGCAATGGGGCCAGCAACTCCAGTAGTTCCTCCGTCCAGTTGAATGTCAACTCAAGGAGTAGCAGCCAATAGCGATTGGTCGTCCGATCAGGAGGAATATGGAACATCCATACGCCTCCGAATCGGGTGAGCAACCTGCCCGAAGAAACGTTACCACCAAAGGAGGGGAGTAATTATGAAAAAACTAGTATCCGTGAAGGTCGCTTCGGCAGTCATCGCAGGCCTTGGACTGACAGCAGGAGTGGTCGGCGTCGTCGGCGCTAGCGCCAATGGCAGCCTGGGCGAGACCGGCCAGGACTCTTCCAACTACGTTGATGTCAAAGACACCACCAAGAACAACAGCGCCAACCTGACTTCCCTGGAGTCGACCAACAACAACCCACAGAACGCACGTACCGGCAACGCTAACGTCAGCGACAACACCGAAGGCGGCACTGCCGGCACCGGCGCTGCAGCTAACGCCAGCACCACTGGCACCAGCGCTACCGTGACCCACAACAGCAGCTCCAACGCTGGTGGTAGCGGTGCAGGTTCAGCAGCTAGCACTTCTGGCAGCACCGGCACCGTCACTGGCTCAGGCCGCGACAGCAAGAACAGCGTCGACGTCAACACCAAGACCGAGAACAACATGCTGAACGCTACCGAAGTCAAGGTCACCAACAACAACGCCCAGAACGCACGTTCGGGCAACGCTAACGTCAGCGACAACCGCACCGGCGGCAACGCAGCGACCGGCGCAGCAACCAACACCAGCAACACTACGACTACGCTGAACGTCAGCCACTAGTCCGTTTTGCCTAACGCCGCGGTGAGGCGACGTTAGCGAAACGATGGAATGATAGCTGGACAACAGCACATTACGTTTCCAGGTTGCATGTGTTCCCGGGCCGGCTTACCGGCCCGGGCGACATACCGGTAGAAACGCCAACACAAAAAACAAGAAAGTGAGGTTCGGATAGAGATTGGTTTGGACGATCTGGCCGGCCTACTCGACCGCATGATGTGCGAAATCGAGCGGCAGGCCAGGAAGTCCAACGAGATATGACAGGGTAGGGAGAGGAGGAACCATGATAGAGAAGTTACGCTCACTGGGCGACCGGCACACCATCTCCAAACTGATATGCGGCGGATTGGTCGCGACAGCATTGGTCCTGATACCACTACCTACATTAGCTGACGAGTCATCGCCGACCCAGATACCAGCCACGACTTCTTCTGTCACTCCAAACCCAGCCACAGACAAACCAACCGACACCTCGCTACAGGTCGCACCGGTCGACTCCGCCGGCACGCTGGATACGCCAAAGTCTAGCTCGAGCCCCTCGCCAACAGCGGCGCCGACGCAGTCGACCGCACAGACGGCCGATACTCCAGCGGCTACATCGTCCAAGCCGAGCAGCAACCAAACGCCTAAAGCTTCCATCGACACGACGGTCAAGGCTAACGCCAACAGTGGTGATGCGACCGTCAAAGACAACCGGACGGGTGGTAATGCCGCGAGTGGCAATAGCCAGGCTTCGGCGACGAACGTCAACGTAGCCAATGCCAATGGTATGACGGCGGGCAATTTCCAGACGTTCAACTGCGACATCCGCGACGATATCCAGGGCAACGTCGTCATCGATCCGACCACGCTCATGCCGTACTGCAGCAATACTCCGGCAAGCCCCAACGCCAATGCCAGTCAGGGCGGCAATGGCAACCTCCAGACCAGCGCCGGTTTAGCTGACATATTGAATAACATCGTATTATCCGCCGGTAGCGGCGATGCGACCGTCAGCGGTAACCGGACAGGTGGCGATGCCACCAGCGGCAACGCGACTGCCTTGGCGAACGTGGTCAACATCGCTAACTCAGCCATCAGCGCCAAGAATTCATTCGTCGGCGTCATCAATATATACAGCAACGTGCAGGGCGACATCCTGGTTCCGCAATCAATCGTTGACGGGTTGGCTGCACAAGGTGCCATTCCGACCACTGCCGCCGAACAAGGGCGGACGTCGGTCAGTAACAATCTTGACGCCTCCGCCACCAGCGGCAACGCGACCGTGAAGGAAAACCGCACGGGCGGTGACGCTACCAGCGGTAATGCCGCGACCAGCATGACGGTCATGAACCTGACCGGGCAGCAAGTGGTAGCCAAGAACAGTCTGCTGGTATTCGTGAACGTGCTAGGCAAATGGATGGGGATGATCGTGCCAGCCCCAGGGGCCAATACCGCCATGCTCGGCAGCGGCATCCAGACATCGCAGGGAAGTGCCCAGACTGCTGGAGCAAGTGGATCGCAGAGCTCCATTACCAACAACATATCCGTCAAAGCAGCGTCGGGTGATGCATCGGTGACCGGCAACCGCACCGGCGGCAACGCTACGAGCGGTTCGGCCCAAGCCGGTATAAATCTGTTGAACATCACCGACTCGAATTTCAAACTTGATGACTGGTTTGGCGCACTGTTCATCAACGTACTCGGTAACTGGTTAGGCAACTTCGATATCCAGAAACTGGCGGAACAACCGGCTGATGGCACACCACCCATCAGCGACATAAAGGTGTACCAGATGCAGCAGGAAGCACCCGTCCAGAACTTACGGCCTGCCAAAGCGGCCGCCAAACCGGCGACAGCCAGCACACCGCAGACCACTGGCGAAGCGCAGCCGACTCCAGCCGCCACCGATCTGAGCGATGTCAGCCAGACCACCGGCACGGTACTCGGATCGTCCTCTCAGCATGACGGCACCGAACAGGCCAGCGGTTTCAAAATCGGCTTGCCGGTGCTGGCAGCAATCGTCATCGTCCTGATGCTGGCGACAGCCACTCTGACACGGATAGTGCGCAACCGTCTGGCCTCCCACGGCCGATAGATGTGCCGTGCGACTGACAGATGTTAGTTTTTTCGCTGTACGTCATGAGGTCGGTATGGTAAAAACAGTGTATAAACATACGAGGTACTGCGCTTATGGCTAACATTTTGATCGTAGAGGACGATAAGGATCTGAACTTTGCTTACCGGCTGATCCTGGAGCGCGAGAAACACACCGTCGAATCAGCATTCAACGGCGACGAGGCACTGGAAAAGCTGGAAGCCTTCAGTGCCGACATCATTCTCCTGGACCTGCTGATGCCGATAAAGTCCGGCGTAGAGTTTCTACAGAGCTACGACATCGACAAAGACCACCCGAACACCAAGATCCTGGTATTCACGAACATCGACAACGCTCCTGAAATCAATGAAGCGTTACGACTTGGTGCCGATAAATGCATCATCAAGGCCTGGACTTCACCGCAGGGCCTCATCAAACTCATAGACAATATGCTCGAACCCGAGAACGGCGACGAAGCCGAAGAGGATGCAGCGCATCCGGTGGGTAAATAAGCACAACGCAAGCGTTTTACATATCATTCCCGACGGCCTACAATAAAGACAGGTAACACATATGGCAGACGTACTCGTAATCGAAGACAATAAGACGCTAAACCAGGCATACCGCCTGATTCTTCAGCGTGAAGGACACGATGTACGTGTAGCCTATAACGGCCAGGAAGGGCTTGAGCTCGTCAAGCTGGCCGAACCGTCACTCATACTGCTCGACATGCTGATGCCGATCATGAATGGCGTCGATTTCTTAAAGCACTTCAAAGCAGCCGAGCATCCCAATACCAAGGTCATCATCCTCAGCAACCTCAACGAGGACAGCGAAGTGCAGCAGGCACTGGCGCTCGGTGCGGACAAGTACATCCTTAAGGCCAGCACCTCACCGCAAGAACTAATAGAACATGTCACGGCAGCGACCGGTGGCAAAACGACCACTACGGCATAGGCGATGCGATTGACGATATTCGGAGCCTCCGGCAACGTCGGACGGTTAGTCGTGAAGGAGTGTCTGAGCCGCGGTCACACGGTCGTAGCATTCACGCATTCTAATAATAGTCTTCCAAACGAAGGAAAGCTGCCACACCCAGAAAAATTGCGGGTCATCCAAGGTGATGTCCATGACCTCGGTCATGTCGCAGAAGCCCTGCAGGGCAGCGAAGCGGTCATTTGTGCCCTGGGAAGCTGGGGTAGCAAGAGCCGCGATGTGGTAACGGCAGGTATCGGCGCCATCATACCAGCTATGAAGCACCACCATATAGAACGGATCGTCACGTTGACCGGCGCCGAAGCCCACGACGAAGGCGACAAGCCGACAATCCTACGCAATCTGGCGCACACTGCCGCCAATGTCGCCGCCGGCAGGATACTCCACGACGGGGAAGAACATATCCGTCTGCTGCGTGAGAGCGGCCTGGATTGGACGACACTCCGCTCGCCGGTGATGACTAACCAGCACGAGATCTTTTATACGCTGACACTGACTCCGCGGGCACCATGGCAGACCGTACCGCGCATCGCCGTCGCCAAAGCATTGGTCGACCAGGTCGAGGGTCCGGCATACAGTAATGCCGCACCGTTCATTTACCGTCAGACTTCGCGCTTCGCGTGATATCCGACCTAGCCGGGGACTTTCGCCGGCGCCGTCACCGTGTTTCAGAGTGGTTCAGGGGGGGGTCAGGGGAGCTCAGACTTTGAGTTTACGGATCAGACCGTCAACGGCATCCGATTGCGGGGCCTGCATAGGCAAGTGCGCAGAAAGGGCATCGACGATTTCCGTTACGATCTTGGGATCGCAACGCACGACCAACACGGGTGCGAAGCGCTTGAGCGGTACGAGGTTGAGCGTCGGCATGGTTTCGGACACCCAGACCGACCTAAAATCACCATACGAGAACCTGCGCCGCCCGACGACGAGACCCTGGGAATCGATGCGATACTCGATAGGGCGCGGTGGTTTGGCGCCTAGGAACGCGAACAGCAAGCCGGCGACCAATATGGCAATAGATGAGAAATAGC
>JALQUD010000033.1 GCA_023268595.1 Candidatus Saccharimonadia bacterium | reverse complement strand
CGCAGTACCATGTGGGCGCTGCGCAGCAGCGCATGGAACTCGATCCACACCACCACGTAGAATAACGGCCAGGTGAACGGCCACAGCAGCACCAGGCTCAGGCGCTGCTTGAGCGTCAGCCGACGGCCGAAGATAGCCACGATGATGTACGAGATACCGATGAACAGCATGCTGAGCGCCAGCGAGACGTACTCGCTAGCCATCAGACTGTACGTGACCAACAGCGTGATTCCGATCGGCTCAAGCAGAAGCTGTAGCTCAGAGAACAGCGCATATGGCAGGATGAACCAGGACATCGGTTTGTTGTGCCGTGACTGCCAGGAGAAGAATATTTGCCGGTACGCGATGAAGGTGTCGAAGCGGCCCTTCTTCCAGCGTAAACGCTGGTTGATGAGACCCATGTAACTGGCCGCACCTTCGGTGTAACAGATGACGTCTTCGGCATACACCGACCGCAGACCGTGGAATTTGGTACGCATGGACATCTCGATGTCCTCGGTCTTGTTCTCTTCATCGAACAAGCCGAACTTGTCGAAGGTAGTCGACTTACGGAATGCGGCGCAGGCACCCCCATAGATATATTCAGCCCCTAGCACACAGTGGGCCCGTTTGAAGTAAAAGCCGAACAGATATTCAAGCTGCTGGATGCGGCTGACGATCCGGCCGCGCAGGTTGGACACGCGCACCTGGCCGACGACGGCGTCGACCTCGGGATCGCGGAAGTGCTCGACCAGGTTGGAAATCGCATCCGGGTCGACCGCCGAATCAGCGTCCATGGTCAGGACGATCTTACCCCGGGCACGCTGGATACCATAATTAAGCGCCCTACCCTTACCACCGTTAGGAATATAGAACTGCTTGACGAAGCGGGCATGGCCGGCGGGCTGCGGCCGGGTACGGAAGTCGGCGATGAACTCATCAACGATACGCTGTGAATCGTCGGTCGAACCATCATTGACGACGATGAGCTCGATGTACGGATAGTCGCTTTCCAATACCGATGCCATGGTGCGCAAGATACCTACCGCCTCATTCCAAGCTGGCACCACCACCGTAACGCCCGGCCGGTACGGACGTATGTGGCCGGTACGGCGGAGCTCGCGTTTGAACGTGCGTAACCGGCGTAGCTCTTGGCGTACCGGAAAGACCGCTGAGAGCATCAGGAAAATAAAATACTTGATCAACATCATGCCGGCCAGCACGATGGTCAGATTACGGAAGAACATGAAGATGTCCTGGTTGGTCATATCTCAGCTCCTTGTACCGACAGCAGATCGGCTTCGATCACCTGGGTGACCTGTTTGGCGGAATCATTGCAGGCGATCAGCAGTTTGCCTTGCTGCTGTCCGGACTGCGACGACGTCAGTACATAGCGGTCCTGCTGACGATAGTCACGCGCCGCGGTCACCTTATAGACATAGCGCCACTTCTGGTCGGTATCGACGAAGATATTGGCACCGGCAGCCGGCAGGCTCTGACTGTTGATAGTACGGAAGCTGGAGCGGCAATACAGCGTCAACAGACTGATATCACCGTTCTTGGCAGGACGCGGCAGGACGGCATGCAACGCCGTACTACGGGCCAGCCAGCCGCCACCCTGTGGTATCGGTTCAGCTATATCCAGCCGCAAGTTAGCTTGATTGGCTTGGTTGCCCGGCATCTTCAGCACCGTCGGCTTACCGAACTGCCCGTAACGCTTCGGATCTGTCGGCGCTTTTTCCAGTTCGGCCCGTTGCAGATCGAGGTCCGATGCGGCTGCGACCGTCGTCAGATCGACCGGGTCGACGGTGTGCACGTATGGCAACGACCGGCTATACACCGATTCATAGCCAGAGGACAGAACGAAGACGCTGACCACGGCACACCCGGCCATGACGCCATATCGGAAGAAGACTATGAGGTATTTTCGTAACCGGTTCATGATGTTACCGAGGCCTGTAATGTTCCCGCAACAACCATTTGACCCGGGCCCGCAGGACCGACCGCACTAACAGCATCAGCACATGCATGACCAATACGATCGTGAAGAATACCAGGAACACGACCCACAGCACCAGGAACGGGCTGGCATCGGCCGGAATGAACGGAATCGAACTCATATGCCCGATATTATAACTAGAACATGTTTATAACCAAAGCACAAGCATGAACAATCTTCGAGCTACCAGCTGCCAGACGACCCGCCACCGCCGAATGAACCGCCGGAAAAGCCACCAAAATCACCGCCATCGCCGCCGGAACCGCCTCCGAAAGTGCCACCGCCTAACCAAGGCCCGCCGGCCCACCAGCTCGGCCCGTCGCTGCCGCCACTGGCCGCTTTCTTGTAGTTGCGCGATACCGCCCAGTCGAACAGCAATCCACCGGCAGCCAAACTGACGATCGCCGCCACGCCCCAGAACAGAAAACCGGCGAAGATACCGATGATAAGCCCGATACCGGCACCAATGACACCTCCGGCCCACCAGCTCTTGGTCCGCCCCAGCACCGAACCGAGCCAGACCGGTATCAATATGAATACCCAGCTAAAGGCCGCTAGCGTTCCCCATATACTACCGCTGTTCTTCGAGTCGGTCGTACCCGAACCCAGCTGCGGATCTTTCTCACCATGGATGGCACTGATGATACCGTCCAGACCGGAATTGATACCGGCATAATAATTATTCTTCCTGAATTCGGGCGTTATGCGGTCGCGTATTATCTGGGCCGCCCGGATGTCCGGCAATACCCCTTCCAAACCGTACCCGACTTCGATACGTAACTTGCGGTCGTCTTTGACCACTACTAATAGCACACCGCTGTCACGGTCCTTCTGTCCGATACCCCAGCCACGGGCCACCTTCAAGGAATAATCCTCCAATGCATCGCCCTGCAGGCTGCCAATCATCAGCACACCGATCTGGTTGCCAGTAGCTTTGCGCTCCGAACTGATCTTATCCGCCAAGCCAGCAATCTGTTGCTGCGTGAGCGTGCCTGTCTGATCGACCAGCGGGACGTCCTTGGGCGCCGGTGGTGCGTCCAAGGCATGTACCGGCAGCTGAAGCCCTAGCGGCACCATGAGGGCCAACGACGCTATCAGACCGTAACACCATCGCCGGATACCGTGCCGCAGCATGGACTACTCGCCGAAGTTAACGCTCGGAGCGTTCTCGGCGCCGTTCTGAGCCTGGAAATATGGGAACTCGTCGAAGTTACCGGCACCGGCCACCAGGTTGGTCGGGAAACGCTTGATGCGGGCGTTAAAGGCTGAGCTGGCGTCGTTATAGTCCTTGCGGGCCACGGCGATGCGGTTTTCGGTCCCCTCCAGCTGCACCTGTAAGTCCTTGAAGTTCTGCGTGGCAGTCAGCTGCGGATAGTTCTCGGTGACAGCCAGCAAACGGCCGAGCGCCTGGCTCAGCTCGCCCTGCGACTGCTGGTACTGTTGAAGTTGCTGCGGCGTGGCTTTGGACGGATCGATCGTGATGCCCGTAGCCTTGGCGCGGGCTTCCGTCACACCGGTCAGGGTATCCTGCTCAAAGTCGGCAGCACCTTTGACGGTATTGACCAGATTAGGAATCAGATCGGCCCGGCGCTGATATTGCCCCTGAAGATTAGCGAAATTCTTCCGTACGTCTTCACGCTGGCCCACCAGACCGTTATAACTGCCGATGAACCAGATGGCAATGAGTAACAGGACACCGATGACGATACCCGGCACCAGCCACTTCCGGTACGTATTACCCGCTGTGGTCGGGGTGCTACCTGCTGTTGTCGTGTCGGCCATGGCGTGGGTGCTCCTAAAACTTATTACTGGTGATTATAGCAGAATGCCGTGCGGCACAATGGCGGTAGCCGGACTTGACGCCACCCCTAGCCAGAGCCATACTGCCTGCATGGCGAATTCGCAACTATCCCAATTCCTGGCCGAAGTCGTGCTCACCAGCCACTATCTGGCCGAACCTGTCAGCAAGACCGAGTCATCGGTCAGTGACGCTGAAATGAAATGTCTGAAGATCATCAACTCCTTCCAGCCACTGAGCATGCAGGAAATCGCCGCCAAGCTGCACGCCAGCAAACCGCGCGCCACGCAGCTCGTGGCATTGCTTGAGTCGCACGAAATGGTTACCCGCACCGTGGCGGAAGACCGCCGGCGCATCGTCGTCCAGACCACGCCGCGCGGCAAAAAGGCCGTCGCCGCACTCGACAAACGGTATGACGAATTGGCTTCACGTATCGAAGCCAAGCTTGGCGTCACCGACACCGAGACACTCTGCCGGTTACTGTCGGCTATCACACCGCTCAACAAGCTGTGAACCAGCTTGACGTATGTGATCCAAGAACTTGATTAGTTAATCGAAGTTAACTAAAATGAACGATAACGGACCCGCTTAATGAGGTCCGAGGAGATACGTATTTTGGCTTCTATACTCAAGACCACATTGCTGTTAGCCGTCCTGACCGGACTGTTCCTGGGAATCGGTTCATTCTTCGGCGGGCAGCAAGGCGCACTGATCGCACTGGTAGTGGCTGCGCTATTCAACTTCGGTACCTATTGGTTCAGCAGTTCCCTGGTGCTCAAGATGCAGGGCGCCGTAGCGTTGGAACCCAAGGATGAGGTATACCACAAGATCGAGCCGATGGTCCGTGACCTGGCAAATAAGGACGGCCTGCCGATGCCCAAGCTTTACTTCGTGGACACCCCTATTCCTAATGCCTTTGCGACGGGCCGCAACCCGAAGCATGCGGTCGTGGCAGTAACCAGCGGCATCATGGAAATTCTTAATGACGCGGAACTGAAGGCTGTGCTCGGGCATGAGCTTGGCCACGTCAAGAACCGCGACATGCTGATTTCCACCATAGCTGCCACCATTGCCGGTGCCATCTCATATATCGCTCAGTTCGCCTTCTTCTTCACCGGTGGCAACGATGAGGATGCACCCAACCCCATCGCGGCCATCGCCATGATGATCCTGGCACCGTTCGCTGCACTACTCATACAGATGGCGGTCTCGCGCAGCCGCGAGTTCGCCGCCGACCAGCACGGCGCACACCTTGACGGCACCGGTAGCCACCTGGCTAGCGCCCTGCAAAAGCTGGAAGACTTCAAGGGCAGCGTACCACCGCTCCAGCCGACACCTGGCGAACAGTCGACGTCACACTTGATGTTTGCCAATATGTTCAGTATGCAAGGCGTCGCCAGCCTGTTTAGCACCCATCCCAGCACTAAGGACCGCGTCGCGCGTCTGAACGCTTTCAACGCCCGCCAATCAGAGCGTGGTGCCGTCGGCGGACCGATCCTGGAACGCCGCTAAACTCCTCCCCCGACCTATAAAAACACCCCCGCCTCGGAGGTGTTTTTATATATTCGGTCTATGTACTTGTACGGTCCTGACGACTAGCGGCGCAAGGCTTTGAACTCACGGCGCAACTGCATCAGACCGCGCACGACGGGAACTATCAGGAACAACAGACGGATGAATCGGAACATCATATATCTCCTTACCAATATATCTTGCCACGTTCCTTCGTCTAGCGCTGTGAGAATTCGAACAACGCCACTATTTTAGTTGTCCGTGTGCCACTACCTCTGCAGACGTAACCGGGCGACCAGCCAGTCGCGGGGCAAGATGCTCAGGAACCAACCGGCACGGGGCCCACGGTCCTTGCTAATGGTCGCCCGATAGAGCGTCGTGAAGAGTTCCTTCGGTGTCAGACCGCTGGATTCCTTGAAGGCGTAGATCGCATCATGGAACCAGGCACCGTCGGCGTCAGCCGGCGCCTTGTCGATGACATCCGCGAGTCCGGCCATGAAATCACGCTCAGTCTGGCTGAACCGGCTACCGTCGATCGTTTCCGCCAATGAGAAACGGACCTCCTCAGGCGCGCGCTTGGCCAGCCATTCGTCCAGAAACCCAAGTTCACGCGTTATGATATCGGCATCAGCAGTAGCGGCATCGGCATATTCCGTACGGGAAATGATCTGCAGCGTCCTGGCCGGGTCTTTCAAAGCCGCCTGGTAGCTGGATATCAGCAATGTGAACGGCACCCGGCTAACTGTCTGCTCCTGTACGCCATGCATACACAACCGCAGCAACTGCTCTTCCTGCTCCGTCCGATCCGGCTTTGCGAGCAGCTCGCCGAACTCATCGATCAAACGCATCAACGTAGCTCCCTCGTCAAAGAATAACGTCTTTTCAGGAGCGTAACGCATCAGGAAGAACCAAATGACCTCCGACGGAAGCATACGGGTCAGCTCGGCCGCGGTAATCGTGTCACCCGAGCTTTTGCTCATCTTCTTGGTGTCACCAGTGCGGTTGACGAAGTTGTAAGGCATCGGAAGCGGCGGTTGGCTACCATAGACCTCGGCCACGATGCGGGCACCCGTATCATATGAACCACCCTTGGTGGCGTGGTCGCGTCCGAACGGCTCGGCCTGCACGCCGAAGTGCCACCATCGCGCCGGCCAGTCTATACGCCAGTCCATCTTGACCTCGCCCTTACCGTAGTCAGCTTGACGCTCATTGCCGTCGCGGTCGATATATGTCACGGTCGTAGTCCCGGTGTCCACCGCCGTGATGGCCCGGCTTTTAAGATAGCCATCCTCTACGACCTGCACCGGCGTCCACGACTCGTCCAGGCTCCGGCCGGATATCTCCTCCAGGATGGCCTTGATGGCGTCCCGGCCTAGCAGCGCCTTTTCGATTGACTCGACGTACGCCCCCTGACGATATTGCTCGTGCGCACGGACGATCTCAATATCCATGTGCAAGGTATCGGCCACCAATAGCAAGTCCTGTAAGTAATAGTCGGCATACGACATATCGGCCGTACCATCGGGCGACGGTATGTCGCTGAGCGGCCAACCCAGATATTGCTTATACGATTCCGGGATACCAGCCGGCACCTTGCGGTACACGTCCAGGTCGTCGACCACATGGATATGCCGCACGGCGCGACCACGCATACGCAGCTCACGGGCTATGATTTCGGCGGTCATCACTTCGCGGAGCGTTCCCAGATGGTATACGCCCGATGGCGACACACCGGAGGAAACGACGATTTCGCCGTCAGGGTGACGTTGTTCTATCTCATTGGCAATGGTATTCAGCCAGTTCATTCAGGTATGTTCCTTGTCTCTGTTGTCTAATGATTATTGTATCAGTTCGGATACTATCAAAAACTCCCGGTCTGTCTGGTCGCAGCGCCGGGAGTCCATGCTTGTGAAGCGTCGGGCACTACGACCGGCGCTTGGACTTGGAAATGGAGCTGGCTGAATGACGCATCACTCTATGCGATCTCGATGATGGTATAGGTGGTGGTGTCGGCTGGGGTTTTGATTTCCACGGTATCACCGAGCTTCTTGCCGAGCAGTGCTTGGCCGATCGGCGACTCATCGGAAATCTTACCGTTCAACGGGTCTGCCTCGACGGTACCGACGACCTTGAATTCCTTGACCGAGCCGTTCTTAAGCTTGACCGTCGAACCGAGTACGACCTTGCCGTCACTCTTAGGCTGGGCGATGACTTCGACATTGGCCAGGATAGCTTCCAACTCCGATATACGGGATTCGTTCTTTTCCTGCTCCTGCCGGGCGGCACTGTATTCAAAGTTCTCGGCAAGGTCGCCGAACTCGCGTGCGGTCTTGATGCGGTCAGCTATATTGGAACGTTCGGCCACCAGGCTGCCAAGTTCAGTCTGTAATTCGTCTACCCCGTCCTGGGTCAAGCGGTATTGCTTCTTCATGCTCATTTCTTTGTCTCCTTGTATATCGGTCAGGATTGTTCTGGTCGTGGGCGGTTGGCCGTTCCGGCCCCGGTATTATGCGAGGACATCTGCCAGATCCTGCTGCTTACAGTGCTGCAAAAGTTCTTCGGCTGTCATCAGCGTTGTCGAGTCGCCAGTGCGGGCTTTGAGCTCCACCTTGCCACCCGTCTTAGGACTGATCACCGCCCGATACGGAATTCCCATGAGATCGGCATCCGCGAACTTCTCTCCGGCGCGTAAATCTCGGTCATCATATAGTACCAGACAGCCCTGCGAAGTCAATGCGTCGTACAGTGCGTCGGTCTGCTCCCGTACAGCGGCATCATCGCCGATACGTGCCAGATATATATAGGCAGGAGCGACATTCTCAGGCCAGACGATACCCTTATCGTCGGCCATCTTCTCCACGATCACACCCATGACACGTGTGATACCGATGCCATATGATGCCAGATAGATCGGATGTTCCTTGCCGTCGGCACCTGCGAACGTCATATGCATCTGTTCGGCCTTTTCAGTACCGAAGTTGAAGATATTACCCACCTCCGCACTTTTGACCTTCTCCAGCTCATCCTTACCGACGCCAAGTTCCTTGATAGCTTCATCAAGGACTTCCTCATTGACGGCCACGTTCTTGCCCCGATGGAGATAGAGGATGTCTTCGCCGGCGTCACAGACGGTCTGGAACTCATGGCTGAACTTAGTGAATGCACCGCCACTCGCGAACGTCACGAAGGTATCCTTACCGATTCCCAACCGGTCATACACCTTCTTGTACGCCTCTATGACCTGTTGGTAGTACGCATCGAGGTCCTCGGCCGACGCATGCAGCGAATACATGTCTTTCATGACGAACTCCCGGCCACGCATGATACCGCTTTTGGCGCGCAGCTCGTTACGGAGCTTGGTCTGGAACTGATAGACGCTGACCGGCATATCCTTGTATGAGCCGATGAACTGACGCATCATTTCCATGATAGCCTCTTCATGGGACCAGGCCAGCCCGAGCGGCGTACCATCCTTGAGCTCGGTCTTGAACCACACATCAACCACGTCATCACTCCAGCGGGTCGTAGATTCCCACACCTCACGCGGCTGCAGATTGGTCATGATAAGTTCCTGGCCACCGATGGCGTCCATCTCTTCACGGACGATCCGCTTGATGTTCTCGAGCACCTTCAGACCGAGCGGTGTGTAGGCGTAGACGCCGGCCATGACCTTGTACACGAAGCCGGCCTGGATCAGCAGCTGGGCGTTACGGGCAGTCTCATCGGCAGGTACGGTCTTGCTGGTCTTGGTGAAAAGCTGTGATAATTTCATACTTCCTCTTTCGCGGATTATTGTACACTGGTCAGCTCCACGTGCATAGCGATTTTGTCACATGATATTACAGGGGTCAGTTACAGAGCGTGTCACCTGCCTGCAAGTTGGCGGGCATAATCATCCCAGACCGCCTGCGGTTGCGGCGCCCGGTCCATCACCTGGGTTATGTCCATACCGCCATAATGTACGGTTTCCACGTTCTTATCGGCATCGGTCGCCACCTGTACGATACGCTGCTCGTTATTGGACACCGACACGATGAGGTGCGAGTTACTACTGCCCGACAGCCGCGCGATAGTTGCCGCCTGGCTGATCCTGACCTGGTCGATACCGGCTATCTGCTGGGCCTTGGCAGCCAGGGCTTGTTGGCCGCTGGCAGATACCGTCACCTTGAACTGGCTGACGGCCTGCCCGTCGACGCTGGCCTGCACGACCGATGACGGATCGTAGCGGTAAACGATCTGATCATTGA
>JALQUD010000032.1 GCA_023268595.1 Candidatus Saccharimonadia bacterium | reverse complement strand
TCTTTGACGCCGAAAACCCAGAAGCCCAGCAAGCCGGCACACAATGCCAAAGTACTTAGGATGAATACCCAGGTTGAACGGGTAGTCGTCAGTTTACGGAATTCCGATTTGATGGCCGCCATCATGATTGCTTCTCCTTATGGGCACGGTATTCCTGGCTATCCTCGGTCAGGTCAAGGAACGCCTCTTCAAGCGAGGCATCCTTGCGCGTCAGCTCCAGCACCGGCACCCGGGCGCCGAACGCCAGATGGCCGACCTGATCAGCCGTCATGCCGCTGACACGCAGGCCGCCGTCAGCATGCTCGAACTTCGCACCTGCCGTATGCAAGGCTTTCTCCAGCAACTTAAGCCCATCGACCCGGATGAACACACCGTTACGCGAACTGGAGGACAACAGATCTTTCATCGAAGTGCTGGCTATAAGCTTACCTTTGCCGATGACCACGATGTTATCGGCCATCTGCGACATCTCGCTCAGCAGGTGGCTGGACACGAACACGGCGTTGCCTTGGTCGGCATATTCGCTGATGAAATCACGTAGCCAAGCGATACCTTCGGGATCAAGGCCGTTACCCGGCTCATCCAGCATCAGGTACTTCGGCTTGCCCAGGATGGCCGCCGCGATCCCTAACCGCTGGCTCATGCCAAGCGAGAACTTGCCAGGCCGCTTCTTGGCTACTTCCTTGAGGCCGACGATGTCGAGCGCTTCGTCGACACGTGCATCGTCGATGCCGCCAGCAGCCGCCAGTACCCGCAGATGATTACGCGCGGTACGCGTCGGGTGAAAGGCCTTGGCTTCCAGCAGGATACCGACGGTCTCGGACGGGCGGCGGTAGCTGTGCAATGGCTTGCCATCAAAAGTGGTCGAACCACCGCCGTTGTCCAACCCGAGCATCAACCGCATGGTCGTCGACTTGCCAGCTCCGTTCGGACCCAGGAAGCCGGTCACTTTGCCGGTCTCCACGTCAAACGAGACATCATCGACCGCCACCGAACGCTTGTAGTGTTTGGATAGGTTCTGAGCTTGTATCATCCCGGCATGATACCACAACCGCGGCAGTACCGTCGGTGGCCTACTTTACATACCAGAGCAGAGGCTAGCGCATCATATGGCCGCCGTGCCCCGCACCTCCATCGGCACCACCTGCCGATCCGTTGGAATCGTAGCCCCAGTCTTTCTGCCACTGGCGCATCTCATCCAGCTCACGCTGCTGCGCCGTGATGATGTCATCGGCTAGCTGCCTGATCTGCTGATGCTTAGCCTGCTTTTGCGCCATCCTGGCCATCTCCACCGCACCCTCGTGATGGACTATCATTTCCGCCAGGAATGTCTTGTCGAACGCATCACCGGTCTTACCCTGCAAGCTATCCGACATCCCTTCCATCGACGCGGCCATGGAGCTGGAAGCCGCCCGGGCCTCAAGGTCAGGTTTATCGAAGGTAACGGCCGCGACCGATACCAGCAGCCCGCCCAGGAAAAACCCGATCAGGCCATACAATAATGGTTTCGTTTCCATATCACACCTCCTCTTACGACATCCTACCGAGAGCGTTTACCAGCTCATCGGCTTTGGCTTTACGTTCTTCCTCACTGTCGGCACCGGCCAGACAGTGCCGGGCATGGTCCCGCACCAGCTCCAGTGTCAGCTTGTCGAGCGCCGACTTGGCCGCCGACACCTGGGTCAGTATATCTATACAGTACTTATCTTCCTCCACCATCCTACCGATACCGCGTACCTGACCGGCTATGCGGTTGACCCGTTTGGAGAGCAGATCCTTGTCATCATAATATCCGTGGCTCATATTTCCTCCTTCCGCTCCATCAATGATGATGGCCATGGCCCCTATCGCTGAGCGCCTGCATGGTCAGGGCATGGCCCTTATTACGTTTGAGCAGGTGCCTGTTGACCGGCAGGGCCGCGAAGAACGCTACGGTCAGCGAGACCGGCATGGCCAGCCAGAACAGCGGATTGACCAGACTGGCGTTCATGGCTCCGGGAATGACTAGCATGACCAGGTTGTCGATCACTTCCATGGTAGCGATCGAGAGCGTGTCGGCGGCAGCTACCACCGACAGCGCCGCACCAAGGCCCATACCCGCCTTGACCAGCGGAAGCGATGATAACGCGAAGCCGAATACGAAGGCCAAGGCGATGGACAGCGCCACCGTCACCAACTTATCCAGCCCCAAGATCGTCCCCAGCACCATACCGGACACCTCACCGATGGCGCAGCCGGTCAGACAGTGTAATGTGGCACTGACCGCCATACCGTTGATGTCATGATCATGTGCGTGTGACATATACCCCCCTTCTGTTCGTCAAATACCCCCATAGGGTATATCGTTTTTCATGGTATTGTCAATCGATACCATCTGGTCACACTAAAAAACCGCCCTGCTTCACGGGCGGTTTTTTAGACTTTTGGGTGCGTCAGCTATGCAGTTTGTTCGGCGTGCTTGCCTTCGGCAAACTCTTCCACTGCCTTGGAGCAGAAAGCATCCAGGTCATCAGGGTTACGGCTGGTGACCAGACCGGCGTCGGTCACGACTTCTTCATCCACCCAGTCGCCACCGGCATTGATGATATCGGTCTTCAGGCTTGGCCATGAGGTGACCCGCCGCCCGTCCAGAACGTCAGCTTCGACTAGTAGCCATGGCGCGTGGCAGATGGCAGCCACCGGTTTGTGCTGGCCAAAGAAATCGCGTACGAACGACACGGCCGTAGCATTGGTGCGCATCTTGTCGGGGTTGGCCAGTCCGCCCGGCAGTAGCAGGCCATCAAAATCATCGACGCTCACCTGATCGACGGTTGTATCAACCGTTACCGCCGTACCGTCCTTGCCACTGATCTCGCCGGTCTTGTCCGATACCACCGTAACGGTAGCGCCGGCTTTCTGTACGGCTTCCAGCGGCCGGGTCAGTTCCGAATCTTCAAAACCATCGGTCGCCAATAATGCGATCTTCTTGCCTTGCAATGTATTCTCTTCCATGTCATTTCTCCTTGGTTGACTATTTATTAGGGTTGATGACCACCTTGGTAACGCCGGTCTCACGTTTGTCGAAACGCTCATAGAACTCCGGCGCCTCATCAAGGCTGATGTGGTGGCTGACGATCTTGCCGGGATTAGCCTGACCGGTCACGACCGCTTGCCGTAGGAAATTATCGTACAGTTTTACCGGACACTGGCCGGTGCCGATTGAAATGCCTTTGTCCCACAGTAGACCTACCGGAACGGGCAATATGCCCTGTTTGGCATTTTCGTCATTACCACCCGGATCTTCTGGAAAGTACACGCCTATCAGACTGATGTCACCGGTCGGGTCGACCACCTGCGCCAATTGATGGATGATGCCATGGTGTTCCTCGCTGCCCGGGTCGTTGAAATCCAATGATTGGTAGCCGACGGCATCGATGCCGCACAGTACGCCACGCAGTTTGTCTTCACCCCGGCGTTCCGACCCGCTGTTCAGCTTGGCCTGATGGTCGGCGATGAAGTCCACCGCATTATCGGTACTGAAATTAATCGGAATCGCGCCCATCTCCTTGGCCAAGTCCAGACGGTCCTGGTTGTGGTCGATGATGTAGATCGGCCCGGCGCCCTGCAGCTTGGCGCTCATGACGGATAGCAGACCGACCGGACCGGCACCGTAGATAGCGACCGACTTGCCGATGCCGACCTTAGCCTGCTGCGTGGCATGCCAGGCCGTCGGAAAGATGTCGGCGATCATCAGGAAGTCGTCCTCATGCTCGTCGTACGGTTTGCCGGGCAGCTTCATGGCGTTGAAATCGGCGAACGGCACCAATACCTTTTCTGCCTGACCACCGTTGTAGGGGCCTAGTCCGGCATATCCATAGCCTGCGCCGGCGGAATCAGGGTTCAGGAACAGACAGGCGTTCGTGAAACCGCGTACGCAGTTGAAGCACTCACCACAGCCGATATTGAATGGCAGCACCACCCGATCACCTTCTTTAAGTTGGCGCACACCTGGTCCGACTTTCTCTATGACGCCCATGATTTCGTGCCCCAGCACAACGTCCGGGCCAGCCGGACTACGACCCTCGTACATGTGGAGGTCGCTACCGCAGATGGCTGCTGACGTGACCTTGACGATGGCGTCAGTCGGCTTAGTTATCTCCGGGTCCTTGCAATCTTCTATTACAACTTTATGGGGGCCTTTATAGACTACCGCTTTCATATGCCCTCCTTCGTGACTACTACACAGATCCGAATCAAAATACGTTCGGCTTATCTGTCAGACACCAGTGTGCATGAGCCGGGAGGGGTTTGTATGTACGAAAGTTCGCTATATGTAAAGAAATGCTTACTTGACAGCCGTTTTACGGCATCACGCTGTCAAGCCTGGGCCAAGGGCAGGCAGACTGTGAATTTACTGCCCTTGCCAGGGGTTGATTCCACATCGATGGTACCGTCGTGCAGGTCGACGATGCGCTTGACCCAGTATAAGCCGAGCCCCGAGCCTTCGACCGTGCTGGACATGGCATTGTCCACCCGGCTGAACTTATCGAAGATCAAGCCCAGGTCTTCCTGTTTGATACCGACCCCTTGGTCGGCCACCGTGATCTTGATGATGCCTTTAGCAGACATGGTGCTGACCCGGATACGCTTACCGTTCTCGGAATACTTGCTGGCATTTTCCAACAGATTGTCGAACACCAATCTGAGCTCGTCACAGTCGGCCAACGCCAGGTCATCATCGGTTTTTTGGAATGTGACGCGCTGTTCACGCAGTTTCAACATGGGCGCCAGGTCGGCCTTGCTCTCGGCCAGCAGCTCATTGACCGAACAATTGCGCATCTCCAATCTGAAGTCGGCCGCATCCAGCTGGGCGGTCTTCAAAAGCTCGTTGATAACCGTCAGCTGGCGTTCGTTGCTCTTATAAGCCTTCTTCAGGATTTCCTGCTGGTCTGGCGAAACCTCACCGACATAACCCTCCAGGAACATACCGACATACTGCTTGACGGCCGTAGCCGGAGTGCGTAACTGATGCGAGGCAATGGAAATGAAGTCATCTTTTGAACGGTTGAGTTTGATAAGCTGGCGTTTCTGGCTATCCAACAACTCAGCCCGCTGACTGGCCAGCCGTGCCCGGGTGACGGCTTCGTTGAGCTGGTTCTGGAACTTTTTACGCTCGATGGCATACTGGATCGCCCGCGCCAATATCTCGCCATCGATCCGCCCTTTCACCAGATAATCCTGAGCACCTTTATGGATGGCGCTGACCGCCAGACCCTCATCGTTCGTGCCGGTCATGAATATTACCGGCACTTCTTTGGCGGCCCGGTTAAGCGCGATCAGCGTATCTTCACCGGCACTATCGGGCAATGAGATGTCCGACAAGATGATGTCCACCCTGCTGCCGTCAGTCAGCTTGCGCACCGCATCATCGACCCGCTCCACATGGGTCACGTGATAGTCATTGACCAGGTCGCTCGTCTCACGCAGATGTTCGGCGATCAACCGGGCATCACCGGGATTGTCCTCGACTAATAATACTTCGACCACGGCGATCTCATTTCTGAACCGGTGGTAATTGCACGACTGACAGCCAAAAGCCTTCTATGGTCTTTACCACGTTAATAAGCTGGTCAAAATCGACCGGCTTGGTGACATAACAATTAGCCTGCAGTTCGTAAGCCCTGACGATATCGGTCTCCTCCTGTGAGCTGGTCATCACCACTACCGGAATCGATTTGAGGTCGTCATGCCCCTTGATGAACTTCAGTACGTCCAAACCGCTGCGCTTTGGCAAGTACAGGTCGAGCATGATCAGCCCGGGACGGACCGTACCCGGATTCTGATCGGTGTCACCCTCCAGGAACGCCACCGCCTCATCACCATCCTTGGTTACATGCAGCGTATTGTACACCTTGGCATCCTTGAGCGCTTCACGCACCAGCACCACGTCCGCTTCATTATCCTCGACCAATAAAATATCTACCTGATTCATCTTATCCCCTCTCGACCGGCATACTGAACATGAACGACGACCCTTTGCCCGGTTCCGATTCGACCCAGATGCTACCGTTGTGCCGTTTGATGATCTTGGCGCAGATGGTAAGACCGATACCGGTACCCGGATATTCGCTACGGGTATGGAGACGCTGAAAAATGGTGAACACCCGGTCGAAATGTTTCGGCTCTATGCCGATACCATTATCCTTGACCGTGAAAATATAGCTGCCACCATCTTTGCGGGCCGAGATGTCCACCACCGGCTTCACACCGGCTCGGCGGTACTTTATGGCGTTATTGATCAGGTTCTGAAACAGTTGGGTTATCTGCACCGGATCGACGCACATGGTCGGCAAGCGGCCGATGGTAAGGGTCGTCCCTGTCTCTTCCACGAGCAGCTTCAGATTATTGAGTGACCGGTCGACCACCTCGCGCATAGCGATCTTCTTATACCGCCTGCTATCGTCGGACAGCCGCGACAGCGTCAACAGGTCGTTGATCAACGCCTGCATCCGGTCGGCGCCTTCGCTGGCAAAATCCAGAAAGGTATTGCCATCCTCATCGAACTCCTCGCCATAGCGCTTACGGATCAGCTGCAAATAGCTGTTGATCATACGCAATGGCTCCTGCAAGTCATGCGATGTAGCATAGGTAAACTGCTCCAGCTCATGATTGGACTGCTCCAACTGCTCCGTCTTGGCCACCAACGCCTGCTGCGCCTCCATGCGGTCGGTGATATCCAGCTGCATACCCACGAAATGCGTCACCTTGCCTGCATCGTCTTTGATGGGCGACATGATGAGGTCGTTCCAGAACGGCACGCCATCCTTGCGGTAGTTCTTGAGCGTCACCCGGGCGTCGGTCCCTTGTTCGACGGCTTCGCGCAACGTCGCCACAGCCTCCTCGTCACTGTCATCACCCTGCAGGAACCGGCAGTTACGGCCGATGACCTCGTCCAGATCGTAGCCGCACAGATCCAGAAATGCCTGGTTGCTGTAGATGATCGGGTTGTCGAGACGCAAATTATCAGTCACGATCAGCGGACTGCGTGAGGCCTCGAACGTACGCTTCAGAAGCGGGTCGGTCAGGTTGTTGATGGAATTGACAGTATCGAGCTTTTTGCCCATAGCCTCATAGTACACCGTTCTTAAATAAACGATGTGACATTTCCCACCAATGGAAAGCGAATCTTACCGTTTCTTAAACTCTATAGCACATATAATCTGTATTCAGTCACTATCCGACAGCCCAGCATCACATCTGGATACTTCTTGCGATGCTCCCGTTCTATCTCCTCATTAGCCTTCGCCTCACGCTTAGCCTGCTCCATTCGCTGTCGGCCGTCCACTAACAAACTTAAGCGCACGTACCCACTACCACACCCTTCCGGTCTGAACCTTTCTATTGGTATGAACACAAGATCTAAAACCACACCGGTTGCACCGGCCAGTACGGCAGCCAGGATCAGCCAGAATCGCCTTGATACTTTGGTTGGTTGTTTTTCATTCTTAGAATTCGTCATAGATACACGTAAGTATACAAAAAAAAGACCCTCATTAAGGGTCTTTACGATGTGCTTATGGTTGCATACGTGCAGTCGGATCGGAACCCGATACGCACGGAAATCTTGGGAGCTTTAGCTGTCCGACTCCAGAATATTAAGCAAAGCTGCGAAAGCATACGTCTTGTTGCGCGACCTATCGGGAGTTATGTCTTGGACTAGACCCGCTTCAACAAATTTTTCGACTAAGCTATAGAGCGTTTTACTACCCTTAATGCCAGCAGCCACTCCGATAGCCTGAGGCTTGAATACGGGCTGCACAAAAAGCGCTTCAAGGAACGACGAGGCATAAATCGAGTTAAACTCGGGCAATCGTTCGTGTAGGCTTTTGTAAAGACTCTCAATTCTTTCTACGCGCTGACGCGATACCTTTGCCTGCTCCCTTACAGCCCTTAGGAAGAAAGCAATCCAGCCAGACCAATCACCTTCCTCGCTAACTTTATTCAAACGTTCATAATAATCACGCCGGTGTGTTTCTAGAAACTCTGAAACATAAAGGTTTGGCTGCGATGTAATACCTTTGTCATAGAGATAAAGTGGGATTAACAGTCGGCCAACACGGCCATTTCCGTCGCCGAAAGGGTGAATAGCCTCGAATTGAAAATGGGCAATTGCAGCTTGGACTAACCTATCAGGCTGGTCGTCATCGTGCAGATAATGAATTAGCTCCGAGAATAGACGAGGCACTTCAGTGTGGACGGGAGGGACGAAGCTTGCTTCCTCGATAGTGGCACCGGCAGGACCAATATGCACTTGATGACGCCTAAATTCACCAGGCGTTTTAGCACGACCCCGAACCGAACTAAGCAGCAACTTATGCAGATCTTTGATGGTGTTCTCGTCAAGCGGTTTTACCTTAAGCAGTTCCTTTCCAGTAAGAATTGCCCTGCGGTAATTACTGATTTCTCTGTAGTCGCGCTGTTTCTCATTCTCTTCAGACTCCATTTCTTCCGCATCAAACTCCAGGACCTCTTCAAGAGTGGCTTGAGTGCCCTCAATCTTTGAGCTTAGTACGGCTTCCTTGGTCTCAAAAGCACGTCGTATCAGAACAGGATTAGGCAGCCTTTTCACTGCTTCATCATATCTAGCAACAGACTCGCGAGCATCTGCAACGAGCTTAATCAAAGGGGCTAGTTCAAGTTCAGGAGGAAGTTTCTCCGGCTGATACGGTGCTTTTGCCATTATTTTCCTTATCCGCTTTATTAGGCAACTTGGCTCAACTTTATTTTCTATTGGGAAATTATATCACCATTTATTTTCTTCTAAAAGCTAAAAGGAAAATAATACGCTGTGTTAGTTTCTTCGAGGAAAATATGGAACCGGGTATTTTCCTTTTCCTAGCTATAAAAAAAGGCCACTACGGCCTCTTTACAATATGCTTACGGTTGGAGAGGGCGGGACTGCCTCCGGCACAGCTGCGCAGCATGCTCGATGCAAGCATCTGCGCGTGCTGCTTACGAGCGGACCTGCGACTATCGTCGGCTACGCCGCCGAGTCGCAGAACCAAGCCTTGCGTCATAAGCCAAAGAAAAAGGACTACCTTACGGTAATCCTTTTTCTTTGGTTGCGCACGTACAGTCGGGTTGGAACCTGATCGCCTACGAAATTTATAAATTGCGCCAACTCCTGCCCGTTAATTGAGCCACTGCGCAACCCTTAACTCTCTCTATCAATTCTGTTTCGCTGAATTTTCTCCAAAAGCGAACGCTGAAAAGCCTCGGCCGACTCATCGTTCCATTCATGACTTTTCTTACGCCCATAAGCAAATAGATCTTTTGCAACGCTTTTGCTTAAAGCCTCGTTCCTATAGTCACCCGTTCGCTGTTCGGCGGCAGCAACGATATGTTTACCACGTACCCGCATACCAAAACTCCTACCGCCCAATTTGCGAGATAGGCTTTTCGAAAAGATTTTATAGCCTTGGCCTTCTAGCTTCTCTGCTAATAGTACTTCATACCTTCTGGCGCTTTCTTGAGAAGAAAAACTAGGATAGCCTTCGGAAAGATCAGCTCTCAAAGCCAACTTTTTACCGCGCAAATTTTTAGGCGCATGTTCAGGCTTGGACTTATAGCGTTCAAGTATGGCATCTACACGCTCCGCAGTTTGACCTACG
>JALQUD010000031.1:4823-9769 GCA_023268595.1 Candidatus Saccharimonadia bacterium | reverse complement strand
CGACATCGGCAACGGTGTCATCGTCGAAGGCGACGACCTGCCCGATGGCCTGAAGGCGTCGCTCGCCGACCCGGATGCCGCTCTGCCGGACGCTCTCAAGCAGCTGACGCTGGATGACGGCACCGTTTGGGGCAGGCGCATCTCACAGGTGCTCGATGTGACGCCGAGCGGACCGCTTTCTTCGCCCATCAAAGCGGAGATTCCGGTTGATGCCCTGCCGGCGGCGGAAGCCAACAACCCGTTGGTGGCCTTCTCCAGTCCGCCTGACGGCAGTCTGGAATTCGAGGAAATCCCCATCATCAGCCAGGGCGTCCGACCGGATGGCCAGGCTTTCGTGACCGTCGAGCTCAGTCATCTGAGCGTCAAGACGATCTTTGAGGGTTTCGCCGAAGCGATCGGCGCCAATCTCGTCAAGCTGTACGAGTTCGCTGGTGCCGAGGTCGTCCAGGAGGCCGAGCAGCCGACGTGTCGCAACGAAGTCTCCAGCAGTGAGTACCTCGCGCGCATCGACGGTTCGGCCGACACGTTGTTCAGCTGTCTGGACCACAATCAGGACTCCGGTAAGCTGGAGCTCCACGTGGTCAACAACCGGCGCTATGCCCTGTCGCTCAAGCCGCAAGGCATGCAGCCCGCCGGCAGTGGCGAGTTCAAGTTGGACCTGACCGAGCTGTACAAGCGTTGGGCGACCGATCCGATCATCCGCCCGCGCGAAGAAGCCGTGTTCGTGCTTGACGACCTCAAGGATGGCCAGCAGGCTAGCCTGAGCTCGGATGTCAATACCCTGTCGTTCGCGGCGACCTCCATCGAGAACATCGCTGGAGTCGTCATGAGCTCGGCTGGTGACAAGCGCAACACGCCGGAATCCGACGCCGTCATCAAGAAGAACATCCTGCAAAGGATGACTGACTTGAGGGACTGTGGCAACGAAGGTAAGGAGGATATTCCCGGGAACCTGGCCAAGCTGATGGCTTCATGTCTGACCGACGAGGCTATCGACAGCATCGCGCGGTCGATGCCGAAGTTCGTCAAGACCGGAGCCAAGGCGGCCATGAAGGTCCTGCGCTACGTCGTAGCCGTCATGGACGTCTCCGATCTGACCCGCGCATGGTCCAACTACATGGCCGATTCCCGCAATGGTCGCGCCAAGCAGACGCTGGTGGTGAGCAAGGTAAGTGCCGCTTCGAGTAAGCTTGTCGGTAAATGGTACCGGCATTCAGCGGAGCTCAACGTCACTGCTGACGGCACTGCTACGTTGCGTGAGCGTTTTTACGATGCATGTAGACCACAGGACTCGACTGGCAACTGTTTTTTCAACGCCACGTTGCGTCTCACGGAGCTGTCGGACAACTATGCGTACGCTGTGTTCGAAGATGTGTTTTATACGGACATCGACGGCAATCGCATCGCATCGAGTTACACTCTCGAAGAGGATGCTCCTCGTAAGGGAGACGCTCTGAAGATGATCACTGATGGTCGAAATCAGCTGACTTTCGTATACGAAGGAAGGTTCAGCGACACTAACGATGCCGACGGAGACGGTTTCGTTGACGACACGAACAAGTTCTGTAACGACAAGACGACGCCTGAATTCAGTGTCGCTTGCGGTGCATGATATAGAGGTGTGAAACCGGTCGCTGTGCAGTGATCCTGCGTTTGGCCGGCCGTGGGGCGGATATGTGGCTTACCAGCCAATCATCCGCCCCACGTTCGCACTACCCGAGCCCCTTCCGATATCCAAAGTGGCTGAATAGTTTATTACTGACACCCTACCCCTTATAATCAAACCGATATGGCACTCACCGACATCAGGCTGCAGCATTTCCGTTCGTATGAAGACAGTTCCTTCGAACTGTCGTCGGGTGTCAACATCATCGTCGGCCCGAACGCCACTGGCAAGACCAACCTGCTGGAAGCGGTGCTGGTGATAGCCCGCGGAGGCTCATACAGGACGCGTGACGCCGATCTGGTGCGTTTCGGCAGCGAATGGTCGCGGCTGGACGTCCATGACGATATGGGCCGCCTACGGACGCTGAAACTGCAATGCAGCGGCCCGGTCGGAGCGCAGACCTGCAAGAAATCGTTCGTCATCGACGAAAAGACGTTCCTGCGGCTGAGCCCGCAAAAAACCTTGCCGGTCGTGCTTTTCGAGCCTAACCATCTGCTCATGCTGTCCGGCAGCCCGGAACTGCGGCGCAGTTACGTGGACGACCTGTTGGAGCAGGTTTCGCCCGGTTTCGGTACCGTCCGCCGGCAATACAAACGTGTGTTGGCGCAGCGTAACGCCCTGCTTAAGCACGGTATGCAGATGGCGCAGTCGCAAATGTTCGTCTGGAACGTTCGTCTGGGTGAATTGGCGGGACGTATCGTCCGTGAACGGCTGGACTTATTGGAGCGCATCAACAATGTCGCCAGCGATGTATATGGCAATATATCGGGTAACGCGTCATCGGTCGTGCGGCTTGAATATACCAGTCCACTGCCATTGGAGCAGTATGAATCGGCCCTCATGCACAAATACGAACAGAACTTAGAACGTGACGTAATTTTGGGCTACACCACGTCGGGCCCGCACCGTGAGGATTTCAGAGTGTATCTTAACGACCATCTGTCGCAGGAATCAGCCTCGCGTGGTGAGAGCCGCACTATCGTGCTGACGCTCAAGACCATTGAACTGCAGCTGATCGAATCATCCGGCGGGCCGCCGCCGATGCTGTTGCTCGACGACGTCTTCAGTGAGCTTGATGGCAAACGCCGCCATGCTCTGACCGATTATCTGCGTTCGTATCAGACATTCATTACGACTACCGACGCCGATGTGGTCGTCAAACACTTCACCGGCAACAGTAATATCATCCCTACGCAGCGTTAGAACGGATCAATCAGCCGAGCTGACGACTCCGGAGTCAAAGACTTGCTGGTTATTCTGCGGGTTGGTCAGAGTCAATCGCGCCCGGAAGACGCTGATAGCCTGCATTTGGGCGTTATAGGTCGCGTCGCCAAGGTACAGCGTGAAGGCGTAAACGTGGTAATCCTGGCTGCCTGCAGGTGGAATGTGCTTGATGTTGCTTTTGTCGATGGTGGCATCCCGTACGTTCAGCCCTTTTGACTGGGCGAACTTAAAAATGGCTTCCTGTAGGGCATCGAGCTGTTGGGATGTCACTCCATATGATGTCAGATAATCAGTCGTCACTTTACCGGCATCTTGGGAATCTGATGGCGATGAGTTAGCGGGAACGGGCGACGTTGTCGGTGTAGTTGCTGTAGTTGTCTCTGGCTGGTCCGCTGAGGTGTCAGGTTTCGGGCTGCTACTGGTCAGCATCAGGATGAATATGAAAGCGATGACGGCGATACCCGCTATCAGGATGACACCGGTACGCTTACGTTTGAAATTTTGATCCATGGCGTTCTCCTGTTACTGGGCCCTGTTAGGGGAGTAGATTATCTCAAGCTTATCCGGATCGTATCCTTGATAACGTATCCAGTTTCGGGCCGCTTCCCGTGAAGAAGCGTCATTATAACTGATCGTTATGGCTACGGCCTTCGGGTTGTTCGGATCCTTCTTGGAAGGGCCGTAGTCAATGGTGTACTTGTTCGGTACTCGCACCGGCAATCGTGTCAGGAATGGCAGGCTGTTTATCCGTTGCTGGCCGATGATTCCCGACTCGGTGCTGCTGATACCTTCGAATTTACGTGCATCAGTCTCATTCTTTCCGTACCAGTCGGCGGTATCCGGTGAGTTGCTCTGCAGTGCTATTCCGACACGGACAGTCTCGCCTTCCTTGACGGTCACCATCTTACTTTCAGTCTCAAAACCCTTATGGGCGGCTTGGACCGTGTATGTTCCCGGTTCCACCTTGGTCTCACCCTCCTTGACGCCATCACCATTGATGGTTATGGTCGTGTCGAATGTCGGTGCCACGGTGGTTATGATGGTCGCGGTACGCTTGCTGCTGCCCGGTAACACGCTGTCGCCCCTGCTGAATAGTATCGAGACGCCACTTATGAACAGGATGACGGCTATGATGCCGATGATTAATGGTAGGTATCGCTTCATTGTTATTAATCTACCTCTCTATTTAGGCCTGAATACGGTGTAACCGGCAAAGTCATCATTGGCCAGGTTGGCTGACCGTTCGTCGAGCGATGCGCTGGCGCTGATATAACCACCTGGTTGCGGACCGACGAAGATGAAGATGTGGCCTGCGCCGGTGCCACGCTGAGCGGCGGTGATGACGACGATGTCACCAGGCTGCATGGTGCCTGTACTTGTTGCCTGCCCCATGTTCTGATACTTATCTGCCTTACCTAACATGTACTCGTACTGAGCCGTGGTATATGAAGTCGGGAAATCCGGGTCAGCACCACTGGCCCGCATGACCGTGGCTACGAAAATACCACAGTCCGCCCCATCCGCCCTTTGGCCGGGGTTCGATTTGTTCATGGCATCGGTGTATGCCGGCTTCGGCGTGAGTGGGCCGGTGCGTCCAGGTTCCGGCGGATTTGCCTTCTTGAACGGTTCAGGCCATGCCAGGCCGATGGCTGTCTGGACGATGTTGCCTGCCACTACGCCGCCGCTGTTGTTGCCGCAGCTAGCGGATGACCCGCCGGCCGCTGACCCGCCGGCACCAACGGCGTTGCCTCCATATAGGCTAAAGACGTCCTTGGCATTAGCTGCACGCTGGCTGAGCCCTGCTCCAGCAGCTCGTTCATAAGTGTTTTCCCAAACCAGTGCTAATTGAGTTAGCACTTCATCATCAGACCTTCCGGCTAATTCGGTCTCTTTAGCTTTCATTTTGCCGATGACATCATACGTCTTTTCGCTGCCTTCGGTTATTTCATGCCATATGAAGTCGAGCTGCACGCAGAATGACTTGTAGTCCTGGCTCTTGCTGGCAGCATACGACTTAAGCCCGACTTTCGGATCGGGGCTGTCGCGGCGTGCGCCA
>JALQUD010000031.1:0-4813 GCA_023268595.1 Candidatus Saccharimonadia bacterium | reverse complement strand
GGGTTGACGATGACCGGGTCAAGCTGAGATTCATGTAGCAGGTTGCCGACAATGGCAGCAGACTGACGCGGCGTGAATTGCTTGCCGGTGAAAAAGTTATATGCCTGCTCGGTCTTATCTTTTCCTGCCAGGCCGGCGCATGCCTCGGGTCCGCCGCCTGCGCCACTGGCGGCCTGCGGGTTACAGTCATTATCCTTGAAGTTGAAGTATGGTATGCTGTCTTCGAATATCTTCCGTTGCTCAGGGCTGATAGCCTGCGCCACGGGCATGAAGCTGCTGGTTGCCAGCATTAGTATTGCCGCGAACATCGCGAAAGCCCGGTTGAATGTCATAGTGAACTTAATTCGGCGCATATACGTGTACCCAGTCCGCCTGCATCTGTGCCGGGTTCGGACTGCCATCTCCACTTAGGTTATCTAGCTGTATCGTCTGGTGCATTGGAACACTCGGCCGGAACGAGCCGTCCGAAGAGGTCCACCACTGCTGCCCGTCTATGTAGCCGGTCATTGAGTCTGGTTTCCACATCAGGCCATAGCTGTGCCAGTTGTAATAGCTTTTAGGACTTTTTGACTTATAATCCTCAGACGTCGGGGTTATATCCTTATTGCCACTATTGCCTGGGATAACTAAACAGTTGGCCGACGGGTTACCTACGCAGTGCAGGAAGCCGCCACCATCTTTGCCTATATCTGTCTCGAAGTAGTCAAGCTCGCCGTCGGCCCAGCGGTCACTGCCTGGCCACAGGATCAGAACCGGGTGGGCGGTAGAGTCACCGCCATCGATCGCGGCGGTGCGCATACGGACTTCCCAGTAACCTTCCTTCTGGTTGAAGTTCGATGTCGTGCCGCAGGTAGCGCCGTCCGGGCCTTGTGTCAATGTCAGGAAGCTGTTGGCGACCGTACACTGGCTGGCTACACGGCCCCGGCCGCTGACGGTGTTGCCGCCACCGCCGTTATAAGCGGTGAATGTGCTGCCGTCCAGCGAGGTGCCTTCAAAGTCGTCACAGCTGGTCAGTTTGTAACCGGGAGGTGCGGCACTTATGGCAGTCGTGTTACAAGTTGGCACGCCGGTGCTGTTGTCCCAGGCCGTCCCGCCATTGTTATTGCTATCCAGGCCGATGTCCACGCAGGCCTGCTTCGAAACTTCATCGTCCTCGGTGCCCTCCAGGCAGCCTATCGCATTCCAGACCTGCGAGTCGAAGATGAACATACGTACACGCGTCCAGTCGTTAATGACACCCTTGCCATCGTTCGCATAGTTGCTTCCATCGAGACATTGCATGCCTGTGGCGCTCGTATCGGTGATTGTCTTCATGGTCGGTGGTGGTTCTGATCCTGACGGTGCGGCTATGCCATACTGCTGAATAGTGCGTTGTTGTGCGCCTTCACCTACGACCACAGGAGTCCTGGTGATGTCGACGCCGAAGCAGGCTTTTGCTCGTGAAATGTAGTTAGCCGGGTTTGGTTCGACATCCGGCAGTAACCTGGTAGCTGGCACATTTGCGTTGGCATCGAGTATGTTCGCGACTATCTCTGCATTCTCGAACGGGTTGGCTAGCTGGTCGCTATTCATTTCCGATGGGCTGAAAGCATAATCCGGGAAGCCATAATCGTAGTTGGTGCCCGCCGCAGCAGAAGCCGGTTTTGCAAGCATGCTTCCCAGCGTCGTACCGAATGTCTTGCCGATGTTCAGCATGCCTATAGCCATGTTTGAAGCGTTCTGGGCCGGATCTGGCGTCTGGGACTGAATTATTTGTGCTACGAACGACTTAGGATCCTCCGGATTGAATAACCGGTACGCCAGGTCTTGGTTATTGAAGTCCTGCTGTATGCTATCCTTGGTAGCCTGTGCGATGAGAGCTTCGTCGCCTGGCGTCAATGGGAGTCCGCCACGTGATAGCGATACGTCATTGGCGGCCAGCCTCACGCCATAGTTCATGAAGTTTCCCCGGTCGGCTCCCTCGGCCAACGGATTGACGACGTCATTAGCGAAGATGTTAGTAAGCGCAGCTAGCAGGATTTCCTGTCCTATTGCCAGGGCTGCACCCTGTATTAGCGTGCTGAAGGGCGCGACGATCAGCGTAGCGGCAGTGATGATGAAGCCTAACGTACCGCCGGCTACTTTACATATTGGCTTGACAACGCTTTCCCATGTTGATGTTGATGTCATCCTGGAGATAAGGTTACTATTGTCGCCTACGCGGGCTCCCTCAGGGATATCCGGTCCGCTCTGGGCGCGTCCGAATTCGGCCTGTATGCTGCGCGCATCACTCCATGAATTGCCATTCTTCTTGCTGTATAGCAAACTTGAATACCAACCCATCTGGCGCGTATCCACATCGTTATCGTCTTCTATTTGTCCTGCCATGGAAACGGCCTGCATGCCCATCCGCGACATCGGAAGGATTGAGTTAACCATGTTGATGCCATCGATTGCATCCGATAATGTCTGAATGATACACAAGAATGCGAGAAATCCGCCCGAGGCTTTGAGCATTTTACTCCTCAGTAGATTCTGCAACTTTGCCTTGGCTTCACCTCCGGTCTTGGTCGGGTCGCCGGCTTCGTTACCAGCCTCTTCCGAAGCCTTCCTTATTTCTTCGACGGTCTTAGCGTCCTCCTCCTTGACCTCGACATCCTTACCGTCTTTGTCTTTTTTTTGCGCGTTCGGTGTGTTGACTTTGGTTCCGCGTTTGATTTTGTCGAATTGTTCCTTGACCCATGCACGGTACTTTTCATCAAGTGTTTGTCCGGATAGCACCCGCATCCAGTGGAAACCGAAGTTCATGCGGATGCCGGCTGCTCTGACGGACAACGGACTGGTCCATTTGAGGCCTGTCGTTTTGAGTACGGTTCTGAAGAGCTGTTTATCTTTGAAATAGCTGCCTGAAGCCTCTACTAAGATGTTACCGCCGTTAACGGTGACTTTCGCGCCGTACTTTTCCTCCATGTATTTGGCGACCTCTTGAGGGTCTCGAGATTTGAGATCAGGATGGTCGGCTGAACTCAACTTGCTCGGGTCTATTACGTAGCCGGCAAAGCGGCCTCCCACGTACGATGCCGTGTAGCCTTTCTCCGTCAACTTGGCTTCCAAGGAGTCTGCGAAGTAGTTGCCGATGAATCCCATCCGCGTGCGCTCGTACTCGCCGTTCACCAAGTGCTTCAATGTCATGATGCCCTTGATGACACGGGCATTTGACTGGTCTTCCTTTTCGGTCAAGTGAAAACCTTCGAGCGAGTGGCCGAGCTGCAGTATTTGGAATGGTCCGCTAATGATAGCGAATGCAGCGAAGCCGCCTCCACCACCGACCAGCGCACTCAGGATGGCGGCCAGAGCGAGGCGGCGGCGCATGAATTTTTTGGAGTTGAACAGGTTGCCAACCGACCACTTCGATTTCTTGTTGCCGGGTTCCTCGGACGGCCTGTAGAGGCTGTCGTTCTCTCTGTCTCCTAAGCTGCGGCGTGTACCGCCCAATCCACCGCGCTGTATGGTCGATTCCGCAGGCTTCTCGCTCGGAACGCCTAATCCACCACGAGTAATGCTAGATTTCGGATTGGCGACGCCATTAGTCTGGGTCGGTAGTTTGCCCGCCGCGGCTGCCCGCTCGCGGCCGAGTATCTTGTTTGCTGCTACCTGTTGCGGGCTCTGTTGGTTAGCTTCAACGATCTTATTGAATTCATCGTCGTAATACTGCTGTTCGATGTCTCGCAGCTCATTTTTATGACTGTCCGAGATTTCCTCATCGTGCCGGGTGTCATAAGCCATATCAGCAATACCCCGCACTGAGCATGGCTGGTATTACCGGGTTCCCTGACGTCACTGAATGACCGAAGGTCTGTGTCGACACCGTCTCTCTCACTCGTTAAAACTCTTACGCTTGATTATACACCAGGCGACAAGCGGTTGGTAAGGTCAATCGTACCTTCCGCTTGCAGGTCACCGCCCGCCTCTTGGGCTGCCTCGATGGCGGCCACCTGATCAGGGTTGGTGGTGATCAGGCTCGTCTCGGTCGGCGAGGCGATGACCTGGATGTGGACGTGGTTCTGTCCGGCGAAGAACAGGCCCTGCCCTACCGGGAACTGGCTCAGACGCTTACGCTCCTCGGCGGTCAGTTTGAAGACATCGGCCAGCACGTCCACGGCCGAAGTCGACTGCTTGAGTAGGAACTGCATCGAGGCGTTGGCCACGATGGCACGCCCTAAGCGTGATCCCATGAAGTCTTCCACGTCCTGGGTAATCGTCGTGATGCCCAGGTTGTACTTACGGGCCCGCTTGGCCAAGCTGAACAGGAAGTTGGCCGAGTCCTCGTACTTCATAAGCTGCCAGGCCTCGTCCACGATCAGCATGCGCCGCTTCTGGTCCGACTTGGTCTTGTTCCAGATGTAGTTCAGTACGATGTACATGGCCACGGGGCGCAGTTCGTCTTCCAGGTCGCGGATGTTAAAGACTACCATCGGGTTGTTGACGTCGACGTTGGACTGCTGGCTGAAAATACCGGCGAACGTACCGCTGGTGTACTTGCGCAGACGCTGGGCCAGCTGTGGTCCGGTACCGCCCATGTGCAGCAGCGTGTCGTACAGGTCGGCGATGGTCGGTGGCATGGCGGTATGGGTTAGCGGGTCGTTGGTAATGCCGACCTTGGCATAAGTTTCGATCAGGGCGGCATCCAGGTCGGCTTCTTCCACCGGACTCAGCGCCGGCGCCATCATGGCTCCCCCGCTCTGCATCTGGGCCTGGGCGCCACCCATCATCAGGCGGAGCAGCCCGTGCAGGGTGATCAGGTTGGAGCGCAGCGCGTTGTCGGCCTCCTCGG
>JALQUD010000030.1 GCA_023268595.1 Candidatus Saccharimonadia bacterium | reverse complement strand
ATAAGACATTGGCCGGCCAGGACATAACCGTCGAGCTGACCGATGCCGCGGTCATGAAGATCGTCGAAGTCGGCAACGATCCACGCCTGGGTGCCCGGCCGATGCGACGCCAGCTACAGCGGGCCGTGGAAGACGGCATCGCCAACCGCATCCTGACCGGCGCCGCGCAGACAGGGGACCATCTGGTGCTGGATGTCGACGACCTAGCGGTCTAGCATTTTTATCGTATTTCTTATATAGTATGTAATATCGTCTTACATAGACGCGAACCATACACACCGCTACGCTTCTTACGATCGGAGCACCATGCGACCGGATGTCACATCTCCCGACTACATCGCCGGGCTCACGGAGGGTTACAAGCGGGCAATCCGCGACTTCCAACGCCACGCGAACGCACTCAAGCCTCCCGTCTTCCGGACGGATCTCGGCTATCTGACGGACCGCGCAGCGGAGCTCGTTGACCAGCCCATCGATGGGTTGGAGCTGCCTACCAGCACCCGCAAGAAGCTCATCGTCGCCGGCTGCAAGACTGTCGGCCAGCTCTGCCAGCTGCACAACTCGACTCTCAGCAAAATGGGACTGGGGCAAAAGTCTGCCGACGACATCGACGACCGTTTGAGTGCCCTAGGCCTGATCCGCGGACCATTCACGGAAGTCGCGACTCTGGAGCTCGAAGGTCTGGAGGAACAGGTCAGGAGCGAAACCAAATACACGCTGTACGTGGTGGACTGGGCCTACTGGCCGCTCGTTCCCAAGTATGCGGACAATGATCGCAACCGCGCCGTCCAGAACATCCGTACCAAAGCACGTCAGATGTTGGACGACGAGTTGAAGCAGACCCGCGACAAGCAGTAAGCAGTAGTATGCACTTTGACAAGCAGACCCGTAAGGACTCATGAAATGTCCGAACGGCCATAACACGTAAGGAGGTGATCGCCTTGGAAGTCTCCAGGCCATCGCCAGCGACCCTGCCGCAGCAGTACTATGCCCGGCCACGCAGCAAGTCACCACAGCCCGTCCGGCACCCGATCAGCCCTGCTGACATCAGGCAGCCTTCAGCGGCAGCCAAGATAACGAAGGAGCACATCGAGATTTTCAGGCAGGTACGCTTCCTGGAAATCAGTCTCCGTCTGCTGGCCTTATGGCACGAAGCCGGGGAATGGATCTGGATCAGCCGACGTGAGTATCGCCAGATACTCCAGTTTGACCGTGAACAGCGCGTCGCGCCGGCATCACCACGCCGCTTTCCATCGCTGCTCGACGCGGACTGTCCGTACTCCTTGTCGCCAGGACAGGGTTACGCACTCCTGAGCACCGGACTGTTCAACATGGCCACCATAGGGTGGTTGCAGTACCGGGAATTCTGAGATGTCCAGGGGTACGACCAACTGTACGCACCGAACGGCGATTTCGTCGAGGCGCTCAAGCTGCTCGCGAGCATGATCAGCTGATACAAGCCGCACTGAAGACATGACAGGCCGGCAGCCACCCTTACGTTTTAACCCGCCTGCTTGTCATGTTCTTCCGGACAGCGGAAGCTTCGGCTTTCCGGAAAAGCATCTCCATCATAAGCACCACAGTTCCATAGGTTATTTGATTCTTATCAAATTTTGTTGTACAGTACTTCGGCTGCTCTCACGAACAGTGCACATCCATGCCAATAATCGGTAGCCGCCCATCCGCAGAGACAAGGAACGATGCATCATGGACAAGGAGACAGGTAGTCCGCTCAAGCACAAAATAACGTACTATGAGTATTACCACGCGGCACCCAATCAGGCGGCAGTCGTGCAGATCTATGACTTTCGGGGTTATAACCCGCTGGGGGACGACAGCGCCGAGTACATCCATGGCAACGGCTTCAGCCTCAGTGTCGGCGTAGGTGCCACGCATGTTGCTATCGGCAAGTTGTCCAGCCTTGAAGGTGTCGCCGACCTTCAGATCAGATTTGGTGGCATCGTCAAGATCATCATTGACGAGCGCAGGCTCGGCTCATGGCGCATGCACAACAAGCTGGTGCGCCACGTACTGGGCGGCCTGGTCAGACGGCATGGCCTCACTCAGATACGCTATCTCTTAGGGTCACCGGAGCAACTGTTCCAGCTTTCCAAGACGCTGGAGTTTGACCTGATCGCCCTTGATCACTGGGACTGCTGAGACCATTGATGGCCATAAGCCGGCTGAGTACGGCTGAGGGCAGCACTTCGGCAAGCAGGCGGTCCGCCGCACCCGACCGCATCCGCGGCCGCCTGCTTGTCATCTCCATGTTGGATCTTATCGTATGGCCATGACTGTATGTCTCATAGTTCGCGCAAGCCTGAACCTGCACCGGCCCGCAACGCCTGCCGTGATACGTCCGGAACATTGGTGAAGATACCGTCCACGCCCAGGGCCGACATAGCCAGCGTATCCTCGTAATTATTAACCGTGAACACATACACCTTGAGTCCGCGGCGGTGCGCATCGTCCACCAACTGCCGGTCAACCACGTCTATGTCCGGCGTGATAGCCACGGCCTGCAAGTCATCGGCGTAGGCCGCATCGTCCAACGGCACCGACGACGTCGCCGCCACCACGCTGATATGCGGCGCATGGCCGGTCTTGAACTGGTATAGCTCGCGGTGGTGGAACGACGAGACGATGAACTGGTCATGCGTCCAGACGCCCGAACGCACCGCCCGGTCGATTTCGTCGGCCACACCGGCCGAAGCGCCCGGGTTCTTCATTTCTATGACTACCGGCACGCGGCCGACGATCAGCTCAAGCGTCTCGCGCAGGGTAGGGATCTTCTCGCCCTTGCCGGCATCAAGCTTACGTAGTTCGCGAAAACTATTATGAAGCAGCAGGCCGCTGCCATTGGTGGTGCGGTCCAACGTACGGTCATGGAATACCACCAGTTCACCGGAAGGTAGGGCATAGACGTCGAACTCCAGCATATCCACGCCCATGGCGATGGCACGCTCAAAGCCACGTAGGGTGTTTTCGGGTTCGTATGCCGGGCAACCCCGGTGGCCGATAAGCAGCATGCCAGCCTCCTCGTATTACTATAAAACCTACGAAATTTTAGTACCGACCGGCACGCCCTTGGCAGCCTGTAGGATATTACCTGGCTTGAGGGCATCAAAGATGATGATCGGCAGCTTATGCTCCATGGCCATGCCCATGGCAGCATTGTCCATGACCTTGATGGCGCCATCAGTGACAGCCCGTTCATAGGACATCTCGTCCATCTTCTGGGCGTCGTCGTGTTCGTTAGGGTCCTTATCGTACACGCCGTCTACCTTCGTAGCTTTCATGACCACGCCACAGTCAAGTTCCAAAGCCAGGATCAACGCTGCCGTATCGGTGGTTACATATGGCCGGCCGCTGCCGCCACCGACGATGACGATGCGTCCGTTTTCCAGGTGCTTGTTGGCCAAACGGTGTACGAACGGCTCGGCCACCTGGTTGGCGAAGATGGTCGTCAGGCAGCGTGTCGGCAAACCCTCTTCTTCGAATACGTCGGTCAGCGCCAATGAGTTCATCATGGTAGCCAGCATGCCGATATGATCGGCCGTGACCCGCTTGATGCCGCCACCGGCCAGCTGGGCGCCGCGGGCATAGTTGCCGCCGCCGACCATGATGACCACTTCGGCGCCAGCTTGCTGGACCTGGCGGATCTCACCGGCCAGCCACTGGCAGAATTCGGTGTCGATACCCCCGTCAAATTTACCTGCCAATTGTTCGCCCGATAGTTTGAGAAGGATTCGTGTATACATTGCAGAAAAGTATACCCGTCCGATTACAACTTGAACAGGTGCAGTTACCAGCACTATTTTACAAAAATATAATTATAGTGTATAATAAAAATTATATGAATGTATTCCACAAGAACACAAGCTGGCGTGATGATGAGGCTGGCATCGAAGAGATAGCCGATGTTTATGAGTCCCTCGACTACATCGGTAAGGATACGGCAGCCACGCAGGCCAATGCCGATCAAGAGCGGGCCGAGATCGACTCCCGTTACTCTGGCGGCAAAGCCGGAAAACTACCAAACAAGGATAGTGAAGACTTTCAGGCGTACCAGGCGGAGCAGACTGCTGCCTCTGACCGGCTATCCGCAGAGCTAGAACGCTTGCATGGGCGCTACGCCTACACCGTACAGAGCTTGGCAGGCCGTGTCGCCCTTGGCGATATGCGTACGGCAGCTGAGGTATACGCTGCCAGCAGCCCTGACGACACGCACGCGCTCCGTCGTGCGATACGGTACAACGCCGCGATCAACTACGCCAACTACGCCCAGGATCCGAACGCGCAGGCCGCGTCTTACCGCTTGGCTTATTCCAAGCCTCAGGATAAAACCGACGAACAGCCTAAGGCGAACTATTTCACGATAGACGGTACACCCGATACCGAAAACCCGGGCAAAGTCTGGGTCAATCCGCTTAACCCCCGCTCAGCCATCCTGCTCGGATACGAGCGTAACGACCACCCCGATGCGAAGAAATCCCTGCATGAACCAGCGGTAGCCACGTATCCGGTCGACGCATATTCAGTTAAGGAGGATGGTACGGTCCTAGCCACGACCGGCAAGACCTTTATGACGGTCAAAGACCCGACCGGTAAGCCGATACTGGTCGAGAAGCCCGACAGTGGCCGTGTCATAACAGTTACTCCCGAAAGTTCCATGTACCGCATGCAAGACACCCCTAATGGCGGTAAGGTCGTAGAACTCTTCATACCCGAAGACCGCCGTCCGCTCATGAACCTCACACTCGACAACAAAACGGTCGACCGGATGAAATCATCATCCGATGGGCAAGCTATGCTTACGGCAGCTGGCGTCGACAAGCCGAACATCATCGAAAGCTTCGAACACCCCGACGGAGTCAATCCCCGGCCGGTTTCCGTAGCAAAGACCCAATAGGACACAACCATGATGACTAAACGTACACGCCTATCCATCTTCATAGCCTTATCATTGCTCAGCGGGGTAGCGTTGGTATACATCGCAATGGCCTATGCGGCGCCTAGCCGACAAACGCCAAACCGGTCCGGCAACACCAGCCAAACGCCAGCTCCTACCGAGTACGTAGCTTTTAACGAATTAGGTTTTAAGATACCGGTCAGCGGAACTATGCGCGACTGGTCATATATGCCGGTTCCCGGGTACCCGGAATCCAGAGCAGTGCACAGCCAGGCGCATGATAAGCAGATTGAGCAGTGTCGCAGCGGCAATGGCGAGGCAAGCGAAGCGAACGACCCGGCAGATAAATCGTTCGCCAGCTTCACTAAAGTCAATGGCGTACACCAGAAGTCCGATCATGAGTTAGAGCAAGTAGTTAAGCAGTTCGACTCATTTTACATAACCATCACGACTCCGAACTTTGCGTCGTGCACAAACCCTGACTTCAAGGGCAGTACCGATAAGACCCCTCCGGAGATGCTCGACACGCTGAAGCGATCACTCGAAGGCGCGGTCAAACTGTAGGCGGTCACGCCTGCTATCCGCTCCAAGTCGCAGGCCAGGGTCAAAGCTATGACCATAGCCGCATTTTACAGGGAAGTTTTTCGTACCTACTCCCCGCACTGATATCAAACGGCGTGTATACTCAATGTCATGGCAAAGACACTCAAGTTATTCTCATGGAACGTCAACGGCATCCGCGCGGTGCTGCGCAAAAACGAGATCATCCCGTTCATCGAACGCGAGCAGCCCGACGCGGTCTGCTTACAAGAGCTCAAGGGCAGTCAGGAACAGGCCGTCAAAGAAGGCTTCAAGCTGCCGGAAGGCTACCACGAGCACTGGTACCCGGCCGACAAGCCCGGTTACAGCGGTACGGCCATCTTTAGCAAACAGAAACCTCTGCAGGTCATTGAGGGATTCCCAGAAGACATCATCAAGCAGTACGGCGTGACCGGCGACACTTTTGGCGATCCCAACAAAGAGGGCAGGGTGCTGGCCGCCGAGTTCGACGATTTCTGGCTCAGTACGGTCTACACACCCAACGCCAAGGACGACCTGGGAAGGCTAGAACTACGCCATAAACACTGGGATCCGGCCTATCTGGCATACATGAAGCAGCTGGAAGCCAGCGGCAAGCCGGTGGTCTTCTGTGGCGACCTCAATGTGGCGCACACCGAGGACGATCTGGCCAACCCTAAGCCGAACCGCGGCAAGAAAGGTTTTACCGATGAAGAACGCCAGGGCTTCCAAAACTTCGTGGACGCCGGCTTTACCGACACGCTGCGTATATTCAAGCAAGGCAACGGCCACTACACCTGGTGGAGCCACTTTGCCAAGGCCCGCGAGCGCAACGTCGGCTGGCGCATCGATTATTTCATGGTGTCCGACTCCATCAAGGACAAGGTCAAGGCAGCCAATATCCATGCCCGGCAGCTTGGCTCCGACCACTGCCCGATCTCGGTCACAGTGGAAATCTAAGAATAATGAAGGGGGACGGCCATGGCGCTCCATAGCGATACGACATTCAACGAAATACAGGCAGCCATCACCAAGCATCTGCAGGAACGCGACTGGCTCGATAACGATAGCCGTAGCTTAGCGATCTCACTCAGCCTGGAAGCCAGCGAATTGCTGGAGCACTACCAGTGGCACGACAAACCGGTCGGCAGCACGCATGATCTGGGCGAGGAACTGGCGGATATCATCATCTATGCCTTTGAGTTCGCCCACAAAAATGGTATCGACATCCCGGCGGCCGTCAGGGACAAACTAGCCAAGGCGGCGGTCAAATATCCGGCCGAAAACTTCAAGGGCAAAAGCACCGCCGAAAAAGAAGCTCAGTGGCTCGAATCCAAGCTGAACCACAAGAAAGAAGGTCTGTAACCAATGACACCGGACGACCACACTATCCAGGAACTGATGCTCGATGTCGGCGACGGCCACACGTTGTACGTCCATGAATGGGGCAACAAGGGCTCCCAGGATGTCATATTCATGCTACACGGTGGACCCGGCGGCGGCTCGAGCGACTCGTACAAACAGCTGTTCGACCCGGTCAGGCACAGAGTAATCTTCCACGACCAGCGCGGAGCTGGCCGCAGCCTGCCGTACGGCTCGCTGGAGCACAACACCACCCAGGATCTGGTGGCCGACATCAACCGGATTGCCGACAAGCTCGGCGTGAACCGTTTCCGGCTGGTCGGCCGGTCATGGGGCTCATGTCTGGCTCTGGCCTATGCGCAATCGCAGCCCGGACGCGTCAGCGGGCTCATCCTGGGCGGCGTCTTTACCGGCAGCCAACGCGAGATCGACTGGCTGGACAGGGGAATGTTCCGAATCTTCTTCCCGGACGCCTGGGAAACCTATGTTTCGACCGTGCCGGAAGAGCACCGCGCCGATCCGTCGGCCTACCACTTCGAACGCGCGCTCGGTGATGACGCCGACGCCGCGGCCGAGTCGGGCAGGGCATACGAGACGTTGGCTGGTTCGTTGATGAGCCTGGATGACCGCCCACGTAGCATCAACCCCGAAGGCTATGACGTGGCGTCCATACGTACCGAGATACATTACATGCAGCATGGCTGCTTCCTACAGGAGCGGCAGATCATCGACGCCGCCAGCACCTTGACTATGCCGGTCTGGCTGATACAGGGTAGGTATGACATGATATGCCCACCGGCCACCGCTTACGACCTGGACCGGTTGCTGCCCGATAGCACACTGGTCTGGACCCAGGAAGGGCACCGCACCGGCCACGAGACCTGGAACCTCATCCGCACCATACTTAACCAACCGCACGACACGAAAGGAGCCTAAAGCAATGGCAACCGACAAACACTGCACCCTGATATTCCCACGCCGGCAAGGCGAAAACGGCACCGAGATACTACTCGCCATGAAGAAACGCGGCTTTGGCTCCGACCGCTGGAACGGCGCCGGTGGCAAGATCGAACCGGGCGAAACGGTTGAACAGGCCCTGGTACGGGAGACCGTCGAAGAGATCAACGTCGTGCCACGGTCATGGGAGAAGGTGGCCGTCCACGACTTCGTGATGGACACCGACACCGATGAGCCCTGGCACATGCACGTCCACGCCTTCATGTGCGACGAATGGGATGGCGAGCCGGAAGAGAGTGAGGAAATGGCGCCACGCTGGTTCAGCGTCCACGACATTCCCTATGCCGACATGTGGCAAGATGATATGTACTGGCTACCGGCCGTGCTGCTCGGTAAGAAGCTGGAATGCCGCTTCACGTTCGACCAACACGACACCATGCTCAGCGCCGAAATGAAACCCGTCGACTCGCTCTGACGGTAAGGCAACTTATCGTGGCCGGCCGCTTGTATTACAATCATAAGCATGCATGATTACTGGCTGCGTCAGACGGCCGACAAACCGTTGTTTCCGGACCTGCTTTGGAGCCGTCCGGAGAACCGCGCCTTCGCCGGCAAGCTGGCCATCATCGGTGGCAATGCCCAGGGCTTCGCCTCGCCGGCCTCAGCTTATGGCCAGGCGCTCAAAGCCGGCATCGGCACGGTACGCGTCCTGTTACCGGACAGCCTGGCCAAGACGTTGGGCCGTAGCTTCGACGCCGGCGAATTCGCCCCTAGCACGCCAAGTGGCAGCTTCGCCCAGAAGGCCCTGGCCGAATGGCTGGACCTGGCGATGTGGGCCGACGGTGTGTTACTGGACGGCGACATGGGCCGCAACAGTGAGACAGCCATCGTCATCGAAAAATTCCTGGCCAAGTTCCAGGGAGCGGTCACGCTCTGCAATGACAGTGTCGATTACGTGACTACCAGTCCGCTGGCATCTTCAGTGCTAAGCAGGCCGAGCACCTTGCTGGTGACCGAATTCAGCCAGCTACAAAAGCTGTTCATCGGTGCCCATTCACCACGGCCGGTGACCTCCGACATGGACTTGGTGCGGCTGATGGAAGTCCTCCATCACGCTAGCCTGCAACACCAGGCGGCTATCATGACGCGTTTTAACGGTCGTACGCTCGTGGCCGTGGAGGGCCAGGTGAGCGACACGCCAGTCAACGGCAAGTCCCATGGCGATGACTGGACTACCACCGCCGCCAGCCACGCCGCCGTCTGGTGGCTCCAGAACCCGTCCAAGCCGTTCCAAGCCATCACGACGTCTCTCATCTGACCGGGTAATAAATAGCTACGACGACACGAAATATTGCGCACACTTCTATTATGTGTCAAAATATTAATCCCATATGTTGTTCCCACAGTACGAGAAACATGACGAACCTAGCTTCGACCTCATAGACGAAACGAGGCACTTTCTTGCCGAAGATCTGATAGACCGGCCGCTCAGCCGGATTTCGGCGCGTAGCTTGGTGCAGCCTGCCGAACTGATAGCGAATCATTTTCGCGACCGCGATAGTGAGCCGACACGACTGGCTGTCGCACAGGTAGCTCTGAGTGCGACCATCGCGCAAAATCCTGAGGCGGCATACGTACCTGACCTGCGTAACGCACGATTAGCCGCACACATATTCAGTGAACGCACACCGGCCGTCAGCGAGCTATTGCCACTCACCATGCACAGTGTAGCCATCGACACCATGAGCCGTGCTGAACATCAATACCGTCGCACAGTTGATAATGATAAAGGATATGCGTCCAGCAGATTCTTAGGAGAGATGGCCCATTACACGATCCTGAGCTTACTGACCCGGCTTGGCCATCCAAGGATATTGGCTATGTCCGCCTTACCACACCATGACTACGGGAATCTAAGGAGACGTAACTTCGATGTTCTGCTAGCGGAGTCGTCGCCTTGGGACTCAATCGGAACGTCACAACAGCCCGACGATACCACGCCTGTTTTCCAAGTACACAAAATCC
>JALQUD010000002.1:39312-47939 GCA_023268595.1 Candidatus Saccharimonadia bacterium | reverse complement strand
AAGCGAGCTTGAACAGCTTGATATGGAAAAATTTATTTTTACTAACGGAAGTGCAGAACATGCAGAAAATATTTTAACTCACCTTGGTGTGTATGATTTATTTGGAAGAGATAAAGTTTTTGATATTAAGGATGCGGGTTATAGCTTCGTAGGCGCGACTGAGGGCTCAGAGTCTGAAGCGGCAGGTAACTTGATGGGGCGGTACGCCTCAGCGGTCGAACAGTCCAGTAGGGCGGAGGGGCCGGCTTCGGCCGCCCACAAAGCTGCTGAGGAAGCTCGCGATTACCTGAGGATGGCCGCTACCAAGCTTGGCGAAGCTGCGGCTAGCGCCGCGGTGGCATATAACGAGACGGGCATGCTTAAGGCTGACGTAGCCTCAGTTGATGCTGCGGCCGAGGATTATCGCCAGCATTTACGCCGCATCCTCGGCTGATTACGCTTTAGAATGAAAAAAGCCGCACGCGCCATAACCGGTGTAAGGGAAGTTTACTTCCACTCGGTAGGCGCGTGCGGCAGGTTCTTCGGGTCCCCTGAAAAACATCGGTACGATGCTCTCTGGGCTGCATAGTGCTGCCGAAGAACCGCTGCCGTGGATCAGAATATCACCTCCACTAGGTTGACCTTAAGTGAGTCGGGAGTCTGGACGATGGCTGCTGAAAGACTACAGCCGTGCGGCGATGTCCTCCATCTCGGCACCGTGTCCGTAAGCTCTGGTGAGCGCGTTCTCCAGATCGTCGATGGTCGCCTGCATGTAGCCGGTCGCAGTATCGACATCACTCTGGCCGGTTCCGTAGGTCACCTGGAGCAGCCTGTTGCGACCTTCCTGCATTGCCTCGATGGCTGCCTTGATGTGCCCGGCGGCTTCTTCGGTGACGACCTGCGCCGCCTGTCGGATGCCTGCCTTGACTTCGCCGATTGGCATGGTCCGCCTCGTTCCTGATCGGTAGCCTGATGATGGCCACATGGAATGGTGATACCGTGTTTTACGGTGAGATTACTTTATAACAGGTTCAAAGGCATTGCAATCTCTACGTCTCTATTGAAAAAGTGGCTGTAAAGTTGTACAGTATACAACTGTCGTATCCGTCCAATAAGAGATATGAGGTACCCTCGCATGGTCGATAAGCCCGGCAAGCCCAAGATGCCCGAGCGGCGCGAATGCAAGGCTTCGGACAAGCAGTTCTGTGCGTTCAAGCTTTCCAACAGGCCCGCCAACATGGGCGGCCAGAAGCGCAACCGCTGGGACTGCACCAACGCGGGTTGTGGCCGTACGGTCTACAACTGAGCCGAGCGTGATCTATCCGACCATTTTCAGTTGGGAGCGATATCATGGCTACACGCTATGTCAGGAGCGCCAAGCCGCCCACTGCCAAGTGCAAGAGCAAGGATCACGAGAAGTGTGAGTTCGAATGGAAAGGGATGAGCCGCATCAACCAGAGCGTCACGCACACCCGGCAATGCAGCCACAAAGACTGCCGCAAGATCATTAAGAGATGAGTTGTCGGGCCACCACCCCAGGATCCATACCCTGAAACACGACACAAGGATGTGCGAAGATGGCCAGACCGGACTTCAACGCCGAAGGCACGCCACCCAAGCTGAACTGCAAGGCTGCTGACGGTGACTGCGACATGAAAGAAGTCAACGTCAAGCGTGATAGGCCCACGGGCAACATATCCAGTACTGACTGGCAGTGTGCGCGCCCAGGGTGCAAGAAGCGTAAGAACGTCAAGTTCTGACAAGCTGCAGTCTGCGGTAAGGTGAGGGTCCGGACGGACTGCGTATATGCGTCTCCTGCCATGGAGCCGTATCCGTACGCGGTCTGTCCGACCACTCATCCAGCTTGCGATCTTATTGGAAGGAGACCACGACCAAGATGCGTATCGGCATACCGCCGTACGTCCTGTAGCTCTGCTAAAACGTATATCCGTTATCGGACATCGAAGGCGAACGCCTCTGCTGATAACGTAGGGATTTCCCTATACGACACATAGCAGAGCTTTTTATTGACTTAAGAAGTATAAAATGTTATAGTCAAAACTGTAGTATTCAGACGTACACCAATGATGCCATTGGCATCCGCACCTATCAAGGAGTAAGCCATGGTGATGAAGCGTATCAAGGCTGACATGAAGAAGGTCGCCAAGCAGGGCGGCGACACCTCGGTCACGCTCTACGGCGGCAAGAACCTCGCCAAGGGCAACATGGTCGACAGCAACAAGCGCAGGAACGGTTGTACATGTGACAACCCCAAGCGTCCCCAGGCGAGCTGCGATCTTCCGATCAGCGCCCACGTCGGCTTCTGAGCCACTGTCTGGTCTGACCCCTGCTCGCTGGGCAGCCTGAGTAAGACTGGATCGTCAGCATGATGTTTCAGCCAGGCTGCCCAGCGGTAGGTTTACTTTGTACGTACTGCCGAGACACTACGAGCCCAAGGGCTTTCAGATTCGAACTAGCGTTCGTAGCTTATGTATAAGCCAAGCGTCGAGCACGCCGGCAATTGTTTCTTAAGATGACTTTTTGCCCCAGCTCCGCCGCCAACGGTATAGCCTACGCTCAACAACGCCAACCGAACCCGAAAGTCCTTTTTTCATGATTACGCAGTTCTATACTGCCGGTGCTTGCTGTCGGGCAATCATATTATTACAATCAGTCTCAGCACGTTCACGTAGTAAGTCCGTCCATGATCGTCCACCATGTTTCATCATGCGAATGGAGAGTGCTGTGCCGCATCCTAAGTTGCCGAGGGTCAAGAAGGGCGAGTCACCACTGAAGAGTGGAGGCAAGGAAGTCTGGAACCCGCACGACCTGGCCAAGCAGGCCCGGCGTGCCCGCAACGGTTGCAAGTGCGTCGGTAACAAGCGCGACAAGAACTGCAAGGCCGACCATCTGGACTGACCGCCACACAGACGCCGACGTTCGTCAACGTCCCTGATAAAGGTTCATCTAATGTGTTGGCGGCCTGCCTGTGTCCCATCTGCCCCGCGAATACTGCGGAAGCATGGATGCGGACCGGCAGGCCGCCCCGGCCAATTACTATCATTTTTACGGACGCGCCGGACCACCCGGGCTTATCATCCACCCGATGATACCTGAGTTGGTCCTTTTTTCTTGTGTTCGTAACGGGTGTATGACATGAAAAAAGCCGCGTACGTCGTATACCTGATAAGGTAAGTCGCACATACGCGGCGGGTTTCCGGGTCCTGACGGCATCGTCGTTGTGCTGTCAGGCGTCTATGGTGTCCGGAACCGTCCAATGTCCTACCTTGTCTGTCCGATCTTGTCGTATGCTCGGCCTCACTCCTTGCTTCATGTTCTTCGGCTTCGTACCAGGTCGTCCTTCCGTTGCCGGTCAGAACAGCTTGGTGAAGAAGGTGGATACCGACTGGGCTGCGTCGTACAGGATGTTGCCGATGTTGGAAACGCTGCCAGCGGCGCCGGTGGGGTTGGTGACGACCAGGAAGATTCCCAGTGCGATAGCAACCCATATCAAGAACTTCTTCATGGTTTACTCCAATCGTAGAGCTCGGATCGTGCTCGGAACGTGGTGGCGTGCAGGGTGTCGGAAAGGTTAAAAAGGTGCGGTGGTTTTGGACGGTACCGCATTATCACATAAAAATCATAAAGCGACAATATGAAAAGGCCGCACGGGAGGAGAGTTGTCCGGCGGATGCCGAAACGATAACTCTCCGCCGTGCGGCCGTACCAGCGGGGCTGGCGTGTCAGTCGGGGTCGGGTAGGGTGGTGTCGCGATCGTCGCAGTGCGGGGCGTTGATGGCTTCGAACCGGGACAACACCAGGATGGTGAGCGATGCGCAGCCGAGGCCGAGCCAGACCGGAGGTCCGCCGAAGTACCATGTGGTCAGCGCGAGCATCGCCGGCAGCAGGCAGAAGCAGATGAGCTTGATGGAGGCCTTGCTGGTAACCTTGGTGTCGATGGCCTGGTTGTCACGCTTGATGACTGTCTCGTTCTTCATCCGTTTTCTCCGAGTCTTGGCAGTAGCGAATCAGCCGGTGAGCTTACCGGGCTGGTTGACGTGCTTCAGTACCAGTGCACCTGAGGCCAACCCCAGGACGATGAGTCCGTCGATGAATGTGCTTTCGATGTATGCTTCATCGGCGAGGCTGACGACGTAGCACATCAGTGCGGTCAGGCTGATTTCTCCGATGAACCACAAAGGGTCGATGGTGTTGGGTTCCTTGCGCGTGACGATGGTCAGGGCGATGACGGCGATGACGGCGTAGCTGACGTAGGCTGCGAGCTGGATGGACATGGTCCCACCTTAAGGTTCGTGAACTTACTGTTCAGGATTTGTCGACAGACTCATATATTTTATCATAAATATGTAAAACAGTCAATGTAACATGCACGTTACTACCTCTGTTATTGCGTCCGACCTTGTGCTAGACTATGGCGTATATGAATGCCCAAGACATCCGAAACGCTTATCTCCAATTCTTTAAGGACCGCGGCCATGCCGTGATTCCGCGCGCCTTACTGGTGCCATACAACGATCCGACCACCTTGTTTACCGGTAGTGGCATGCAGCCGCTCATACCATACCTGCTTGGTGAGACCCATGCCGATGGCGTGCGGCTGACCGACTCGCAGACCTGTCTGCGTGCCCAGGATATCGAAGAGGTCGGCGATAACCGCCATACCACCTTCTTTGAGATGCTTGGCAACTGGTCGCTTGGCGACTATTTCAAGGCCGAGCAGCTGCCATGGTTCTGGGAGTTCCTGACCGATACCGTCGGGCTTGATCCGAACAAGCTGTACGTCTCGTGCTTCATGGGCGACGAAGCCAACGGCATCCCGCGCGACACCGAAGCCGCTGCCATCTGGAAAAAGCTGTACGCCGCCAAGGGTATTGACGCGCTTGAGGCTGACATGGGTTCCGAGGAAGACGGCTACGTCCGCGGCATGAAGCCGGGTGAACGTATCTTCTTCTACGATGCCGGTAAGAACTGGTGGTGCCGCGCCGGCAAGATCGGCGACATGCCGGCCGGTGAGCCGGGCGGCCCGGACAGTGAGATGTTCTACGAGTTCGATTTCATCGAGCATGATACCTCATACGGCGAGCACTGCCACCCTAACTGTGATTGTGGCCGCTTCATGGAGATTGGTAACTCGGTGTTCATGGAATACGTTAAGCGCGAACAGGGCTTTGAAAAGCTGCCCAAACAGAACGTCGACTTCGGTGGCGGTCTGGAGCGCATCGCGGCTGCCGCCCTCAATAGCCCGGATGTCTTTAAGATCAGCCTGTTATGGCCGGTCATCGCCAAGCTGGAAAGCGTCAGCGGCAAGAAATACGACAGCCATACCGAAAGCATGCGTGTGATTGCTGACCACCTGCGTGCTGCCACGTTCCTGGCGGTCGACGGCGTCAGTCCGAGTAATAAGGAGCAGGGGTATGTCATGCGCCGGCTGTTGCGCCGGGCTATCCGCTTCGCCTTTGAGCTTGGCATCGAACAGAATTTCCTGGAGCAGGTCGTGCCGGTCATCGCCGACCTGTACGAGGCCGACTACCCTGAAGTCAAACAGAACCGCGACAAGGTCATCGAGATTCTAGTCAAGGAAGAAAAAGTCTTCCGTCAGACGCTGCGTAAGGGTCTGCAGGTGTTTGACAGGCTCGTTTTAGCACCTGATGAGTTCCAGTCTGGACAGGTTAGAGCTACAACTCCTATTGGACAGCGCGAAATCACAAGTCGTCTAAAAGAATTGTCTGGCTCGGATGTCTTTAAACTATATGACACATATGGTTTCCCGTTCGAGTTGACGCTCGAGGAGGCAATTAAGCGTCCTGATGTGCTATTGAGAAAAAATTGGAAGCAAGAGTTCGAAGCTAAGATGGCGGAGCAGCGCTCACGTTCACAGACCGCCGCCAAGGGTACCTTCAAGGGCGGCCTGGGCGGACAGACACTCCAGCATAAGAAATACCACACCGCTACCCATCTGATGTACCAGGCACTGCGCGATGTGCTTGGCCCGCACGTGGTCCAGCATGGCTCCAACATTACCGAAGAGCGTCTTCGTTTCGACTTCAGCCATCCCGAGAAAGTTACGCACGAGCAGCTGATGTTGGTCGAGGATATCGTCAATGACCAGATCGGCCGTGATCTTAAGGTGTCGTGGGCTGAATATCCGACCGACGAAGCTACCGGCCCGCTCGGTGCCTTGGGCCAGTTCGGTGACCGCTATGGCGAAACCGTCAAAGTCTACAAGATGATCGCCGACAAGGCCGACAAGCCGTTCAGCTTTGAAATCTGTGGCGGCCCGCACGTCGACCACACGCTGCAGCTGTTCGAAGACGGCAAGAAGTTCCGTATCATAAAGGAAGAGTCTTCCAGCGCCGGCATCCGGCGTATCAAAGCTGTGCTGGCTTAAATATTCGTAATAAAGGGTAGGGGCCGGGCGCAGGAATTGCAGAAGTATGTCATGTGCGTGGCACATGGTGCATGCTTCTTCCTGCGACCCGGCTACCCGAGACAGCGTTCCATCAGCTGATGATCTGGTACGCGACGAACGTCCCGATGATGGGAGTGACGATGATTACCAGCAAGTGCACGGTGTGGCTGCGGATGAACTCCACGATCCTCAACGGCGACTGGCCTGACTTGCCGATGGTGATGGCGATGTGCCGGTCCATGATCATGAATGCGATGTAGATGACGCCCATCCACATCCCCACGATGGTACCCAACAGAACCGCATGATATTGTCCCACCTGGTCGATGCATGCCGTGTAGCCGGAGTTGACCTGGTCGAGAGCCATGCCGTGGCGCTGGGCTTGCAACATGGTGTCGTAGCAGTCGTCGAAAGCCCTCTGGAGGAGCGGTGCAGTGAAACGATTGGTCAGGAAAAACGTTTCGAGTGCCACCATCGTTACCAGTACGATGAACAGCAGCGCGCTCAGCAGCCTCGCGGCAACCTTGGCGGATCGCAGCTTGCTCATGAAGGCGGTCGGGCTCATGGTTCACGTCCTATCTTGTCTTGGGAAAGAGCTGTCTCGGAACTGTATACACAGTTATCTAAACTATATCACATTTATCACAATAATGCAATACTTTCATATGTTGCGTAACAGAGGCGGTTAGCGTTTTGGCATCATTCGATTGACACAGAGTCACTATCTGGTGGCAGTCTGCAGCCAGGTGTGATTTAATACCAGCATCACATTACGATAAACGTTATCGGGCAAACCGGAGCGACTATCGATACCCCGTCGCAAGCCGGGGTGGGATTGTTGCTGTTGTCCGCCGAAAGGAACATCAAAAGCAACTATGGCAACCATGACTTACGAAACCACATTGGAATATGTCGGTTCTGATCTGTTTAACCATTATGAGCAACCGGTAGCGCCTGCCGCTTCGCACCTGCGTGCACCAGTCGAAGCGCCTGTAGCAGAGCAATTATCGTACGTCGAGCGTATGCGCGATGCCCTGGGTCCACTGGTCCTAGCTGAACAGGCGGAAATGGCCGTCAAGCCTTACGAATACTCGGACTTTCCGATGATTGAGGCTGAGCGTGCTCAGGAAGAAGCGGACGGCATCCGTTTCGAAAGCGAATCGTACTTTTAGGTCTTAAACTATACTGATAATAACGTGGTCGGGCGGGAGGCGTGGCGGCATCGTAAAGATGCAGTGTGCCACGCCTCCCGGCATGTCCGGTCCCGGCTTAGGTGGTGACCGCGATGGTATCCAGTATCACCAGACCGGTGACGATAATCATCCCGGCGAGTACCAGTACGCTTAGGCTGTCGATGATGTTCTGCGACTTCTGCTTGTCACCATTGCGCTCATAGATGTTGCCAGACACGAACAGCGCCAGTCCGAACGCCACGAATATGGCTAGCGGCACCGGTGTACTGGACAGCAGGAGCGTCTTCCAGCCGATCGAACTGAAGCATGGCTGGGACATCAGTTGGCTGCGTGCCTGGCTGATCAAAGCCTGATATTCTGGCAGGTCGGCGATACGCCCCTGGCACATGCTGAACAGGTTCTGTCGCACTGCGGGGTAAATCAAGCCTATGGTCAGTAGTAGCGTCGCTACCGCTGCTACTGTTGCCAATGCCATTAACGCGGCATGCTTGCTGCGTGGCGACCTGAGGTTCAGCTTGAACGAGCTTGGCAACGTGGTACTCCTATCCATCGGGACTTGCCGGGAAAAGGACTGTCACATCGTGCAACAATATGTTTAATAAGTCAAATGTCAATCTTCGGCAGATATGGAAAGGCCGGCGACGCATGAGACAGAAAATGATTGTCCGTGTGGTGTGACCACGCGAAGAACCTGTCATCATACGCCACCGGCGCATCCCGTGTTGTAAGTAGTGTCACCGCCCTATCTTCGGATGTCTGGCTTCTGGATGTGGCCGGTCAGCTCACGCTATCTGGGCTGATCGGAATCGGGACCAGCGGGCTGGTAGCGCCGTTGTCGACCTTGTACCAGAGCGCCGTGGAGAAGTATTCGCGTTGGGCGAGGGCTATGCTGCCGACGATGGTGATTGCGAACAGTACTGCGCAAGCGCACGAAATCACGAACAGGTCGTATACGATGTCCTCTGTGTCGAATGCCTTCTGGGAATGGTGCACGAGGTGCAGCAGCTTCGCCCGTACGGCCAAAG
>JALQUD010000002.1:26988-39302 GCA_023268595.1 Candidatus Saccharimonadia bacterium | reverse complement strand
GAAAATAGCTATGGCCCCAAAGGCCAAGAGCGACGCCGCAATGCCAACTGTTGATGCCAGTGTGTCGCAGCTGTTGTTCTGCGTCAGGCATACCGTGGCAATACCGCTTTCTAAAGCCCTCGGCAGACTGATGTCATTGAAGCTAAAGAACCAGTCGATCTGAGTCCATAAGATGGAGCTATATAGTGCCAGCAGTGCAACGAGTGCGCCATTGGCCGCCAGTAGCTTGAGCTCGTAGGTAGTACGGGCGCTCATGTGATACTCCGATTCTGGAAGAGAAGGTGGGTTGAGGGGGGAAACTACATTCTGTGCATGCAGCCGCTAGCGGCATAGATCAGTGTACACGGAACTAAATTTATTATAACATAACTTGTATAATAAAGCAATACAACTGTTTAGGTCCAAGTAGGTGTGGCAGACGGGGAGGTTCTTCTGGGTTTTCTGGCCGGTGGCCGGAATATGCTGCCCAGATAAAACCGTCCCCGTCTACCGGTGCGCCGGGATTAATCCTGGCGCGATGTGTCCGACATCATGAGAAGGGGTGGAAGCCGTGCTGGCTGTAGCTCCGGGTGGATGATGAATCGCGCGGCTCGCGCAGACAGCGCCAGTGGCAGCCGGACTTGTGGTCGCCGCAGTGGCTGCCGTCTTTAGCACTGCAGGTGGTGCAATCGCGTTGATGCGTAGTGGTGCAGGTCTTCGGGGTAGTGCAGCGTTCGCTGTGCTTTTTGCCTGCCACGGTCGTCTCCTCGCGTGTCGATGTATGTTCAGGACTGTTCTGGTTCGGAACGTACAGTATTATATAATTCTAAACTTCAATGTCAATCTCAAGCTTTTCCAGGCCATGTGAAGCAAGTTACGGTAGTCTCATGGTGTAATGCACGGCACGCTGTTAGCTGCGGTGCGACATGATATAACGTGATATAATTCGTATTGATTATGCTTGATAAATTCAAAAGCCTTTCAAATGCAGGCCGTGGCGCCATAGCCAAAGCCCAAGTAACCGCCCGCAAGGCAGCCGCCAATGCCCGTCAGCAACCGGAGGACCAGTATCTGGTGGCGCTTGACGTCGGTACCGAGTACGTCAAAGCGCTGATCGGTAAGATACCCAAGGATAACGGTGAAGCTATCGAAATCATCGGTGTCGGCCGCGAACATCAAGACCTGACCGACATGCAGGCCGGTGCCATCGCCGACATCGCCAGCGTGGTCGACAACTGCGACAAAGCGCTCAGTCAGGCCGAGGCCCAGGCCGGCGTCAGCGTACGGACCGGTATCATCGGTATCGCCGGTGAACTGGTCAAGGGCACGACGACGACCGTCCGGGTTACCCGCAAGGATCCGAGCAAGCCGCTCGATCTGGGAGAAATGGAGCGCATCATCCGTCTGGTGCAGGACAAAGCCGGCGCCAAGGCCCGGCAGCAGCTGGCCGTCGAACTTGGCGGCAAGGAAGTCTCGGTACGGCTGGTCAATAGTGCCCTGGTCAACATAGAGATTGATTCCTATCCGGTGACCAATCCGATCGGCTTCCAAGGTAAGGACGTGGTAGTCCAGTTATATACCGCCTTCGCGCCGATGATTCACATCGGTGCCCTCGAGAAGACTGCCCAGGAGCTTGATCTTGACCTGCTGGCCGTAGCGGCTGAGCCGTTCGCCGTCGCCCGCTCGGTTATCGGCGACAACCCGAACGCTTCATTTAGCGCGATCCTAATGGACGTCGGTGGCGGTACGACCGACATCGCCGTCATCAACGACGGTGGCGTGCAGGGCACCAAGATGTTCGGCATCGGTGGCCGTGCCTACACCAAGTCGGTGGAGCGCGACCTAGGCGTCGATTTCAGCCAGGCGGAAGACCTGAAGTTGGGTCTGAGTGAAGAGACGCTGTCTCCGACCAAAGAAAAACAGGTCGAAAAAGCGCTGCACAAGACGTTGGACGTCTGGACCAGTGGTGTGGAGTTGGCGCTTGGCGAGTTCAATAAGCTTGACCATCTGCCGCACCGTATCTTCCTGTGTGGTGGTGGTTCATCCTTGGAAATGCTGATGGATCAGCTACAGTCCAGCGAGTGGTACCGTGAACTACCGTTCGCCCGCAAGCCGGTGGTGCAGCGCATCAAGCCTAGCCAGGTCGTCGGTATTACCGACAAGACCGGTGACGTCAACGATCATACTTTCATCACGGCCATGGGCCTGTTGCGCGTCGGCATGGACACGCTCAATTACGGCGGCGGTGCTGCGAACACGATCCGTGAAAAACTTGATAGGATGCTACGTACATGAACAAAGATGTGATTTACGTCGATGTCGACGATGAGATCACCTCGATCATTGATAAGGTGAACGGCTCACAAGGTAAAGTGGTCGCGCTGGTGCTGCCAAAGCGTTCAGGCGTGTTCCAGAGCGTCGTTAATATGAAGCTGCTCAAGCGCCGGGCCGAGGCTGCCCAGAAGCGCGTTGTGCTGGTCACATCGGAGGCCGGACTGATGCCGCTGGCCGGCATGGCCGGCCTGCATGTGGCGGCCACGCCACAGTCCAAACCGGAAATCCCGGCGTCAGGCCTGGACGCCTCGGCATTGGACGACGATGACGAGCAGGAAGCTTCGTTGGCTGACGATTTTGATAAGCAGGATAACGCCGCCGCACCGGTAGGGGCTTTGGCTGGCACTGCTGCCTCAGGCCAGCTGAACCGTCCATATGACGATGAGGATACCGTCGAGCTTGATAATACTGATAAGGCGGCCGACAAGAAATCCAAGACGGCACCGGTCGTACCGGCCAAGAAGCTCAGTCCGGCAGCCGCTGCTGACCGGGCTTTTAACGGTGGTAAGGACGGTAAGTCCAAGGTGCCTAACTTCCTACGCTTCCGTAAGCGTATCATCCTGGGTGTGGCGGCATTGGTGCTGCTGATCGCCGGCTGGGTGGTGGCTAATATGGTACTGCCCAAGGCGACCGTGACCATCAAGACTGATACTGATAGCGTCAGCTCGCGCTTTGACATGACGCTGGACACCGCTGCCGGCGAGTTTGATACGGACAAGCGGGTCATCCCGGCCCAGACCAAGCAGGAACAGAAATCGAATACCCAGACCGTACCGGCCACCGGCCAGCAGAACAAGGGTGAGAAAGCTTCCGGTAGCGTCAAACTGACGGCAACGATGTGTGCGCCTAATCTGGACGCTCCGGATGACATCCCGGCCGGAACCGGTCTGACCTCCAATGGTAACGCCTATATTACCCAGTCGGGTGCCAGCTTCAATCTGAGCGGTGCATCCGGCAGCTGCGCCAAATACAGTTCCGGTAACGTTGATATCGTGGCGGTCAAAGGCGGACAGGCTTCCAACACCTCGGGTGATGCCGATTTCAGTCTGAGCGGTACCATAGCCGGCAAGGGTGAGGCCAAGGGTGGCACCGACAACATCGTCAAGGTCGTCCAACAGTCCGACATCGATGGCGCCAAGCAGAAACTTGCCGCCGCCCAGGACCAGGATTCGATCAAGCGCCAGCTGCAGTCGCGGTTGGAAGACGACAATCTGAGCCCGTTACCGGCCACCTTCTTCGCCGGTGAGGCCACCGTCAATAGTAGCAGCAACGTCAACGATGAGGCCGACCAGGTTACGGTCACCCAGGCTACGACATACACCATGTTCGGTGCCAAGCAGGCTGATCTGCGCAAGTTGGTGGAAGCCAGCCTGGACGGTAAGTTCGACGATTCGAAACAGGCTTTCCAATCATATGGGCTGGACAAAGCTACGTACAATATCGCCAGCCCTGGTGCCGGCCCCAAACTGTCGGCCGGCGTCTCGCTGACCGCGGTACTCGGACCTAAGATCGATACGGCCAAGCTGCAGCAGCAGATCGTCGGTAAGAAATCGGGCGAGGTCAAGGCGTTGATCCGATCCAATCCTGGCGTGACCGACGTGACGGTCAAATACAGTCCGTTCTGGGTGACCAAGGCACCAAAAGCCGAGAAGATCACTGTCGATTTCGAGAAAACCAGTGGCGGCGATGCTGATGGCCGATAAGCTGCCCGACGGGGTGGTGCTCGGTCTGGACATCGGTACCGTCAGGGTCGGTGTGGCGGCCAGCCGCTTTGATATCAGGCTGCCACGGCCGGTGACGACAATCGCATTCGATGCTGCCAGTTTTAACGACGATGTCGCCAAGCTGGTACGTGAGCATGATGCGCGTATGGTGGTGGCCGGTTGGCCTCGCGGTATGCAGGGGCAATCCACACCGCAGACTGTTTTCGTCGAAGAGCTGGTCGAAGCCTTGCGGATACATTTGGGTGTGGCGGTGTATCTTCAGGATGAGGCCCTGACCTCACAGCGTGCCGAAGCTGAGCTGCAACAACGGCGGAAGCCGTATGATAAAGAGGCGGTCGATGCTTTGGCTGCAACATATATACTCGAAGATTTCATACAATCCGAGGCATATGCGCGGGCATTGGAGGGTTTGATGGAGACGAGTGATGTATAGCAGGTACGGACATGTGCAGCGCAGCAGAGGCCGTATGCCGAAGCGGGTCTTGTTGGTCGTGGCTGCGATTCTGGCACTATTGGTCGCGGCAGTGGCTATCGTGCGCACGGTGTATTACCAGCGGCTCAAGCCGGTCAGTACCAGTCAGACGGTCCAGCTGGTGACCATCAAATCGGGAACGACGTCCAACGAAATCAGCCAGCTGCTTGCCGATAAGCAGCTGATACAGAGCCCCACCATCTTCCAATGGTATATCCGCACCAAAGATGTGCGCGACAAGATGAAGGCCGGCACATACGCGCTGCGTCCCAGCATGAGCGTGCCGCAGATCGTCGATATCCTGGTGAACGGTAGTGTCAAATCTGATCTGGTGACGATCGTGCCAGGCCAGCGGCTGGACCAAGTGCGTGAGACGTTGATCAATGCCGGTTTCAAGCCGGAAGCCGTTGATGCCGCCCTTGATCCGGCCCAGTACGCCGGCCATCCGGCATTGGCTGACAAGCCGGTATCGGCCAGCCTGGAAGGCTTCATATATCCCGAATCGTATCAGGTCGATGCCAACACCGAACCGAGTCTGATCATCAAGGAATCACTGGACCAGATGGCCAAGCAGCTGACGCCAGCTATCCGTGCCAAGTTCGCGGCCCGTGGCCTGACGGTCTACGAAGGTGTCACGCTGGCCTCGATCGTCGGGCAGGAAGTGTCGAACCCGTCCGACCGCGCCCAGGCCGCCCAGGTCTTTCTGAAGCGCCATGACACCGGTATGATGCTCGGCTCTGATGTGACGGCCTTCTATGGCGCCATCATCGCAGGCAAGACGCCAAGCGTCGACTATGATTCGCCATACAACACCCGTATTCACAAGGGCTGGCCGGTCGGGCCGATATCGAACGTTGGCCAGGGGTCGTTGCAGGCCGCCGCCAGTCCGGCCGACACTGATTGGCTGTATTTCGTGGCTGGTGATGATGGTACGACCCATTTCTCGAAGACATTGGATGAGCACGAAGCACTGACCAAGCAGTACTGCCATAAGCTATGTATGGGTACGTAACAGGGGTGACGCATATGACCGGGTTGCAATCTAAGCCACGTTTGCTACAATATTGCCAGTAATGAGCATGCCACGGATAGTCGCAGCTAGTTTACGTCTGGAGACGCCGCAAAGCGTCGTCAAGCCGGTTAGTGGCACCCAAGCCGCTGCAGCCCGGCGCCGGCGTATACGGTACGGATTGCTTGGCTTCAACGCCGCGCTTCTCCTGACGGTCGGTTTCTTGGTCGTCCGTTCCATGACTCCTGGTGACGAAACACGCACCTCGGCTTCTGCTGTCAGCGCGCTGGCCCGCAAGGACTCGATGGCCGCCAACCCTCTGGACCGCCTATCTTCGGCCGACATCGCCGTCAACGTGGCCCGGGTGGCTAATCTGCCGCAGACCGTAGCCGTAACTAACCAAGCCGACTCCGAGAATGCCCAATTAGCGGTGGCTCAGACATCCGACAGCCTGGTCAGCAAGCCGCAGGTCATTTCCACGGCCTACAAATCCAACAAAGACATCCAGGTCTATGAAGCCAAAGCCGGCGACACCGCCGCCAGTATCGCCGCCCAGTTCCACGTCACCACTGACACGATTCTCTGGTCCAATGACTTGCCGAACAATAACGTCACGCCGGGTACCAAGCTGTACGTCCTGCCTGGCGTCAACGGTGTGATCTACGTCGTGAAGGGTGGGGACACGCCGGATAGCCTGGCCGAGAAATATCGTACTACCAAGGAAAAGATCATCCGCTACAATGACGCCGAGACCGGTGGCCTGAAGCCTGGTGAGCGGATCATCGTACCCGACGGACAGATCCTGAAGGTCCAGCCCGCTGTAGCTTCATATGGTGGCGGTGGCGGCGGCTACGGTTCATCATTCCCTTGGGGCGGCGCCGGTCCGCTGTATGGTAGCAATGGCTATGTGCCTGGCTACTGTACCTGGTATGTAGCTAACAAGATCAGGGTGCCCAGCAACTGGGGTAACGCCAACACCTGGGACAACCTGGCCCCACGCAGTGGCTGGACCGTCAGCACGGTGCCGCGCGTAGGCGCTATCGGCCAGACCGACCGCGGTGCGGAAGGCCATGTGGCGGTGATCGAGGCGGTGTCGCCTGATGGGACTATGATCAAGTATTCGGATATGAACGGGTTGGCTGGGTACAATGCTGTGGGGCGGACTGCGGATTGGGTTAGTGCGGCGAAATTCGAGCACTACATCTTCCAGTGAGGATAGCGTTCAGGCTCGGATTACTGCGTTAATCATTGCGATGCTCACTCTCCGTACTTCTAGTACGGTTCGTTGCGCTTCTCGTGATTGCCTTGTACTCCAAACCTGAACACTATCCTCAGTCTCGAGGGATCGCTGCATGCATATGTTGTCCTTGTATTGTTTTGGCAAGTTTGTGGCGTGTGGGTGGCGGTGGGGCAGTTGATTAGAAAAAACGAAATAATTGTGTTAAAGTATAATTTGAATGAATTTTATCGATAAAGTACTGGTTGATGTGTCGGCGGGCGACGGTGGTAATGGCGCGGTCAGTTTCCGTCATGAGAAGTTCGTTGACCGCGGCGGTCCGGACGGTGGTGACGGCGGCCATGGCGGCGACGTCGTTTTTGCCGGCAGCCGCAATCAGAATACCCTGGCGGCATTCCGCTACCAGCGTGAGCTGAGCGCCCAGCCTGGTCAGGCCGGTGGTAAGCGCCGTAAACATGGCCGTAGCGGTAAGGACCTGCGGGTGGCGGTACCGGTCGGTACGGTGGTGGCTACCGAGGAGGGCGTCGTGCTGGCTGATCTGGCTAGCGATGGTGCCGAGGCGGTAATCGCCAAGGGTGGGCGTGGCGGCTTCGGTAACGCCCACTTTGTCAGCTCGGTGCGTCAGACGCCGCGGTTTGCCGAGAAGGGTGAGGCCGGTGAGGCGTTCATCCTGCGCTTGGAACTGAAGATGATCGCAGATGTCGGGCTGGTCGGCCTACCGAACGCTGGAAAATCCACGCTTCTGGGGGCAGCCAGCAACGCGCGGCCGGAAATCGCCGACTATCCCTTCACGACGTTGCGCCCCAACTTAGGCGTCGTCGATATCGATGGAGACACCACGGTGCTGGTAGCTGATATTCCGGGCCTTATCGAAGGCGCTTCTGCCGGACGCGGTCTGGGCCACGAATTCCTGCGTCACGTGGAGCGTACCAAAGTACTGTTGCACATGATTGACGCTTATAACGAAGACCCGGCGGCCGCCTATACGACGATCCAGGATGAGCTGGCGGCCTACAAGGTTGATCTGACGGACCGGCCACAGGTCATCGCCATCAATAAGACCGATGGCATGGACCAGGAAATGGTCGATGACATAAAAGCGCGCCTGGCCACCGTAGTGCCGGAAGGCACGCCGGTGCACGCTATATCCGCCCAGGCAGGTAATGGCGTCAAACAGCTGTTCTACGCCGTCAAGCATGTTCTGGAGGCGTACAAGGCCGAACATATTGAGGATGAGGCCGACCAGGTGCCGGTCATCAAGCTCAAGGATGACAGTCTGGCCTGGCGTGTCTCGAAGCAGCCGAACGGACCGAACGGACAAAGCTTCCTGGTGACGGGTAATAAGATCGAGAAATTCGCCGCCCGCACTGAATTCTCAAACGATGAGGGTGTGGCCCGCCTGCGTGACATCATGCGCAAGATGGGTATCATGCATGAGTTGGTGCGCCAAGGCGTCCAAGCCGATGACCGCGTCGCCGTCGGTGGCCACGGTTCGTTCAACTACTGATATCGCTTTACTATATGTTGGTAAGTGTAAGTGTGACCGGTAAATTTTATTACAGAGGTCGGCCCGATGATGAGCTATGATAAGTCCATGCAAAAACAGACCGACCGACATATCCTCAAAGACCGTATCCGCCGCCTGAACAACAAGCCTACGCCCGATGCTAGCAGCTGCGTGCTATACATCATGTCGCGCGATATGCGGCTGCATGATAATTTCGCACTCCAGGTAGCCCAGGAGCAGGCGCTGCGTTTAGAGGTGCCGCTGGCCGTAGCCTTCGTGCTGTATCCCCGCAGCGGTACGCGCGCCCGTGAACACTACCGGTTCATGCTTGATGGCCTGAAAGAGGTCGAAGCCGGCTTGGCTGCGAAGGATGTGCCATTCATGCTGATGCTTGGCAAAGGCGAGGAGCGTATCAAGGGATTGTTGCATCACCTGAAGCCCCAGTCGCTCGTGTTTGATTTCAGCCCGCTTCGCGGTCCTCGTAAGCTGCATCAAGTAATTGCCGAACATGCCAGCTGTCCGGTCGTTGAGGTCGATACCCATAACGTGGTGCCGGTCTGGAAGGCTAGCGACCACCAGGAGATCGCCGCCCGTACGCTGCGCCCCAAGATTAACCGTCTAGTGCCGGATTATCTGGAGGAGGCCCGGCCGTTGTCAAAGCATCCGCATGCCTGGCCAGGGACCGTCAAGACCATCGATGATCTGTCGGACATGATTGAAAGACAGCTGGCCGATGTGCCGGACAATGGTAGCGATATCAGCCGCTTCAAATCCGGAGAAAAGGCTGCCCGGAAGGCTATGGATGATTTTCTGCAGCATCGTCTGAAGGGGTATGCGAGCCAGCGCAACGATCCCACCCAGGACGGGCAGAGCGAACTGAACCCGTATTTCCACTATGGCCAATTGAGCGTGGCCACGGTCGTCCGGGAGATCAAGCAGCTGGATGGGCGCAGCGGTCCTTCAGCCGAGGATGCCGATGCCTTCATTGAAGAAGCCGTGGTCCGTAAAGAGTTGAGCGACAATTTCTGCCTATACAACGATTCGTATGACAAGTTGTCCGGCGCGCCGGAGTGGGCCCGCAACACACTGGATAAGCACAAAACGGATGCCCGCGATTTTACCTACAGCCGGGCTCAGTTCGAGGCGGCCGAGACGCACGACGAGGCTTGGAACGCCGCGCAGCGCCAGTTGGTGCGCTCAGGCAAGATCCATGGCTATATGCGTATGTATTGGGCTAAGAAGGTGTTGGAATGGAGTAATACGCCGCAAGGTGCGCTCGAAACGTTGCTGTACTTGAACGATTTTTACCATATCGATGGCGGCGACCCGAACGGCTACGTTGGTATCCTGTGGAGTATCGCCGGCCTGCACGACCGGCCGTGGCAGGAACGGCCGGTTTACGGAACGGTCCGCAGTATGGTGTATAACGGTCTGAAGCGGAAATTCGATATTGAAGCCTATATCCGTGAGTGGTCCTGATCCGCGGTATTTCATCCAGTACCGGCCGGACCCATCAGCTTTCGGCGACCTGACCAGGCTTCAGACTGCGCTGAGCCGGGCAGGCGGTGTCTTGGTGCGGGAACCGGAACTGCATGTGACGGTCATCCACATCGGATCGCTCCGTCGGTTGCATGCCGATCTTAGCCGGCAGGGTTCGACGATTAGCCTTTCGTCACTGCGCGAAGGGCTGGACGGTTATGCTGCCTGGGCGGAAACGGCAATGTTGCCCGGAGTTACCCTGCAGCCTTCCGGTCTTGAGTTATGGGGCGCAGAACGTGGTGTCGTCGTGCTTCGTTTCGCGAAAGATGCGCCATTGCTGTCGTTGCACCGGCAGGCAGCCGAGCGCTTGATGGCTTTGGCCGGGAACTGGATACCGGGGCGTCGCCCTGAAGAATTATTCGGTACATTGCCACAGCTCCGCCACGCTATGTCATTCCGGCCGCACATGACATTGGCACGGTATGAAGGCCAAGACCGGGCCGTGCCGGATGGAGCGGAGGCGATGTTGCCGGCCGACGTATCGTTGGTGGCGGATACGGTCGTCCAATGGGGGCGCCCGTAGGTGTGATCGTAAGCCCAGAATGTAGCCTTATTTGTGACTAGATGGTATAGTAGCTTATTCATGACCCATGCTATTATCTATAACCGATTAAAGACTGGAATTAGCCCGTGCGTCGTTTAGGTCGGGCTGTCGCCGGTGCGGCACTGACTGCCACGCTCGTAGCTGGTTGTAGCGGCGCTCCGGAGGCTGGTGCTGAACAGGCCGGTGGACCGACCTTGTATGTGCCGACGTGGCTGGAACCTGAACAATACCAGGCGATCGCCGGGCTGCCGCTAGCCGATGAACATGCCAATGTGGTGTTGGCATTCGCCGTTCCAGAGGACGAACAGCTGCCAACGCCGGAAATTCCCCAAGGCGTGGTCGATGTGGTTGGCCGGCTGGCTGCTGACGCGCATGTGTCATTGGCGATCGGCGGGTACGGCACCGACGAGACGCACCAGCCCATCCTTGATGGCTTTGAAGCCCAATCCTATGATCCGGAGGCTTTCGCAGCCCGTATCGGCCAGGCTGCCGACCGGGTAGCTGACCAGATTGGACGTCCGGTCGATGGTATTGACATGGATTGGGAATATCCCGAGGTTTCACAAGCCGAGCGTTTCGGCGCGTTGCTCGGTTCACTTGACCGTCTGTATCCGGACCGGCGGTTAAGTGTCGCCGTACCGGCTTCTGATAACACCGAGGGATTTTTCGCAGCCATAGGTGATATTGCGCAGCATGCCGACGTGGTTCATGTGATGACGTATGATGAGAACACGCCCTATGGCGATGGTGGTGCCGGGCCGGTAGCCTCACGTGACTGGATGTTACGCAGTTTTGAGGCATGGCAGCAGCGGCTCAGCGAGGCGGGCGGCAGCGCTAAGGCTGCGATCGGTTTCCCTGGCTACTGCTACACCTACCAGAGTGCACAGGCCGAGGGTGATAGCTTCACTGCCGGCACGAGCTCACCGTACCGTTCGATTGACGCGTCGGCGTTACAACCCATGGCAGACGGCTCACATGGGCTGGCCGATGCCGATGGCTGGACCAGTTGCTTCACCCCGGATGATGTGCGCGCGGTGATGGCTGCGCTGCCCGAGGGTCGTGTGCCGGTCTTTGCCTGGTCGGCCGAAGGGCTTGATGACGACTATTTCGCCGCGTTGTCAGGTCGATGATACGTTTCGACCTTTTTGATCGTAGTACAGCTTGCGCGGCACGTTAGTGGTGGGCTAAGGTAATAGGATATGGCAGCAACCTATTTCTTTTACGACCTTGAAACCAGCGGGCTCGACCCGCGCGACGACCGCATCATGCAGTTCGCCGGTATCCGGACCGACCTTGAGCTGAACCCTATCGGCGAGCCGGTGAATCTGATGATCAAGCTTACGCCGGATGTCGTACCTGACCCCGGTGCCGTACTGGTGACCGGTATCACTCCGCAGTCGACGCTGGCCGATGGTCTGACCGAAGCCGAATTCCTGGACCATTTTTATTCCGAGATAGTCACACCCGACACGACCTTCATGGGCTTCAATACGGTCAGGTTCGATGATGAGTTCATGCGCTATCTGCACTGGCGTAACTTCTATGACCCATACGAATGGCAGTACAAGGATGGCTGCTCGCGCTGGGACCTGCTTGACGTGGTGCGGATGACCCGGGCGCTGCGTCCGGATGGTATCGAATGGCCGTTTACTGAGGACGGTAAGCCGACGAACCGGTTGGAACTGATCACCAAGCTCAACGGTATCGACCACTATGCGGCCCATGATGCACTGAGTGATGTGCATGCCACTATCGCAGTCGCCAAGCTGATCCGCGACAAACAGGGTAAGTTATTCGAATATCTTCGCAGCGTACGGCAGAAGAAGGATGTCCAGGCTTTGGCGACCGGTACCCAGCCTTTCGTTTACTCCAGTGGTAAGTATGCCAATGAGTATCAGAAGACGGCCGTCGTCGCCCGTTTTGCCGACCACCCGCAGGGCAGGGGTGTCTATGTGTTCGACTTACGTTA
>JALQUD010000002.1:0-26977 GCA_023268595.1 Candidatus Saccharimonadia bacterium | reverse complement strand
TTCGCATCGTTGAGTGCCGAAGAGCTGGTGGAGCGCTGGCGGTATACGAAAGACGAGTCTGCGCCAGCCCGGTTGCCAGTCAAGCTGCTGCAGTTCAACCGTTGTCCGGCCGTCGCACCGCTCGGTGTACTTGATGATGCCAGCCGGCAGCGTTTGGAAGTAGACCTGGATACTATCCAGAAGCACCTGCACTCCTTACGCCAGCATACTGGTCTGGCTGACACGGTGATCGCGGCGGTGTCCCTGATGGATGATGAGCGGCATAAGCGCTACCCGGCCAGCCAGGATGTCGATGCACAGCTATACGATGGTTTTGTCGGTGACCAGGATAAAGTGGTGGAGCGGGCTGTCCGGGCCGCCAGGCCGGACGAGATCAACGGGTTTGCCAACCGCCTCAAAGACGAGCGGCTCAAGGGTCTGTTGCCACGCTACAAAGCACGTAACTACCCGGCATCATTATCGGATGATGAACGCAAGGCTTGGGAGCTGTTTAGACGTCAACGATTGTTCGACGGTGGCAATAACTCACGTTTGGCACGATATTTTGCCAGCCTCCAGGAGTTGGCCGCCACGGCCAGCGAGGAACAGTCATACTTGCTCGAGGAACTGCAGCTATATGGGCAGAGCCTGATGCCTTCGTATGACGAGTTCGAGCAACCGGACGAGGCGTAAGGCCGCCGGTCGCGAGCCTATACAATGTCAGATCAGCCGGAAGATAGTCGCGTTGTCGATGATGTCATGGGGCTGAGGCGTCAGATATTCATCCTGATACGGTAATCCCATGACGGCACGGTGGAAGGCGCGACCGAATGCGCCATGGCTGACGACCAGGATACAGTCGGCAGCTTGCTGCCGAACCTGTGAAAGCGCGCGTTCCGCACGTGCCTGTACATCAGACAACAGCTCGATACCGGTCAGGCCGTCAAGATCACGATATACTTTGCCATCGGCAAAATAATCATCATATGGCTGTCCGCATAGTGGACCCATACGGCGCTCTACCAGTTCGTCCATCGTCTTCAGCTTGTCGTGCGAGAAACCGATTTCCGTAGCGATCAGCCGGGCGGTCTCGACGGCACGCGGCTGCGGCGAAGCTACGATGGCTCCGAATGCTAGTCCTTTGGCCTTGGCGAGCTTTCCGGCTTGTATGGCTTGCTGCCGTCCGGTGTCGTTCAAGGGTGTTTCATAATGGCCCCAGTGGTGGGCTTTATTGTCGTCGGTCTGACCGTGACGGATGTAATATAACTGACGCATGGTACGTGTCCGTTTCTGGGTAAAAATAAGCGCCACATATAGTGACGCTTATGATTATATACCAGCGTTGTCGTTTCAGGCTTTGATCTGCTGCCGCGTCATCAGCCGGCGGCTGTACGCGGCCGTGGCGATAACGTGATGTATCCGGTAGGCGAGCACTAACTGTGCGGCCAACGTCAGCGTTTTGACACCTTCCACGGTGCGTTGTCGGCCATTGTCCGACGCCGTATCGCTAGCCAACGCCCTCCTGGCTGCGACGTACAGTACGCCGGCCATTGCCATGCAAGCCATCAGGAAGAGCCAGGCTGCGAATGTAATTTGAACCGACGTCCCTGGTATTTGTCCCAGGACGATATAATCCCACATGAGCTTTCCCTCGCTTTATCTATGTGTATTAAACACACGTTAGCATAAGGTTGAGCTTTTAGCAATAAGATTCTATAAAATGCTTATGCTTTGATGGTTGAACAACCGGTATCCCACGAAACCGATGGAGATGGCAATCACGCCACACAACACGAATACCAGCGTACCGACCACTTTGTGGCGGCGCCACCACTCACCGATGTGCTTGATGAGGTCCAGCACCCAGTCGCGTATGACTTTTGCACGTTCAAACTCGGTAGACAACAAGGCGATAGCCAAAAGGAATAAGGGTACGCCGCCTGGGCCGGGTAGCGGTCCGGTCAGACCGGCCAAGATGATCATGAGGATACCGACGACGAGTACGATCGGACGGCGGATGGAGCGGGGGACTTTGAGCCAGGCCCGCGTGAAGCGGTGCCAGATGTTCTTGAGCGTATTCATGTTGTAAGTTTATCAAAATAATCGTAAAGAATATGTAAGAATTCTCACGCTTGTACGGTGGGGCTTACAACCCCTGGATACCGGTGAAAAAACAGCGTATACTAATGTGGCTTACAGACGCAGTGTCAGAGGATTTTTCCGGAGGAGGTAGCGTGGCTGAGAATATTGTTGTCAAAGGTGCCCGTGAGCACAACTTGAAGAATGTCGACGTGACCATTCCGCGCGAAAAGTTGGTGGTCATTACCGGCTTGTCCGGATCGGGCAAATCGTCATTGGCGTTCGACACGATCTATGCCGAGGGGCAGCGCCGTTACGTGGAAAGTCTCAGCGCGTATGCCCGGCAATTCCTGGGGCTGATGGAGAAACCCGACGTCGACCAGATCGACGGTTTGTCGCCAGCTATTTCGATCGACCAGAAATCAACCTCGCGCAACCCGCGTTCCACGGTGGCGACGGTCACGGAAATTTATGATTATCTGCGGTTGCTCTTCGCCCGTATCGGTGTGCCACATTGTCCGGTCTGTGGCAAGGCGGTGACGCGTCAGACAGCGGCTAACATCATCGACCAAGTAGCCGCATTGCCAGCCGGGGCCCGGATGATGATACTGGCACCGGTGGTCATCGACAAGAAGGGTGCTTTCGAGCACGTTCCCGAACAGTACCAGCGGGCCGGTTTCGCCCGTGCCCGCGTCGACGGCGTGGTGTATGCGTTGGATGAGTTCCCGTCGCTCGACAAGCAGTACAAGCACACCATCGAAATCGTCGTCGACCGGTTGGTCAATGATGACGCTTCACGTTCACGTCTGGCCCAGAGCGTCGAACAGGCGCTCGACGTGGCTGAAGGCCGCATGACGGTCGTCAATGCCGACACCGACGAGTCATTCAGTTACAGCTTGCAGTACGCCTGCCCGGACCATCCTGACGTCGCCATTCCCGAACTTGAACCACGGACGTTCTCGTTCAACTCGCCCCACGGCGCCTGCCCGGTCTGTACCGGCATCGGTTCACGCATGGAAGTCGACCCCGAACTGGTCATCCCCAACGGCAAGCTGACCATTGCTGAAGGTGCTATCCGGCCGTACAACCGCATCAACAGCGACGCCTGGTACATCAAGAAGTTGCAGGCCGTGGCTGACCGCTATAACTTCTCAATCCATACCTCCACCGATGACATCAGCGAAGCTAACATGCAGCGTATCTTGTATGGGACCGGCAAGGACACCTACCGGGTGTCACTTGGCAGCGGCCGGAGTTTTGAGACGACTTATGAAGGTGTCATTCCGAACCTGGAGCGCCGATACAAGGATACCGACAGCGAGTTCATCCGCCGTGACATTGAAAAGTTCATGCAGGAACGTCCATGTTACAAATGCAAGGGTTTGCGCTTGAAGCCCGAAGTGCTGTCGATTACAGTCCACGGCAAGTCGATCATGGATGTCTGCCAGACGTCGATCGACGAGGCTATCGGCTGGTTCAATGAAGTCCACCTGAGCGACAACGAAATGCACATCGCGCGCCAGATCCTCAAAGAAATCTGCGCCCGTCTGCAATTCTTACAGGACGTCGGCCTTAACTATCTGACGCTGTTGCGTTCGGCGACGACGCTGTCCGGTGGCGAAGCCCAGCGCATTCGTCTGGCAACCCAGATCGGCTCCGGCCTGCAGGGTGTGTTGTATGTGCTCGACGAGCCAAGCATCGGCCTGCACCAGCGCGATAACGAGCGTCTGATCGCCACGTTGTGCCACCTGCGCGACCTCGGCAACACCGTGCTGGTCGTAGAACATGACGAGGACACGATCCGCATCGCCGACTATCTGTTGGACATCGGTCCTGGCGCCGGCATCCATGGCGGCCACGTCGTGGCAGCCGGTACCCCGGACGAGGTGGCCAAGGTTGAAAAGAGCATCACCGGCCAGTACCTATCCGGTAAGAAGATCATCCCCGTGCCTAAGAAACGCCGCGCCGGCAACGGCAAGTCGCTGGTCATCAAGGGTGCCCGCGAGAACAACCTGCAGAATGTCGATGTGACCATACCGCTCGGCAAGCTGGTGGTCGTCAGCGGCGTGTCCGGCTCGGGCAAGTCATCGCTGATAAATGACATCCTGTCCAAGGAGCTGCAAGCCCGGCTGATGCGCGCCAACACCGTACCGGGCCGGCACGACGATATCGAGGGCATCAAAGAGCTGGACAAAGCCATCATCATCGACCAGTCGCCGATCGGCCGGACACCACGTTCCAACCCGGCGACCTATACCGGTCTGTTCACACCGATCCGCGAGCTGTTCGCTAACACGCCCGAAGCCAAACTGCGCGGCTATGGTCCGGGCCGGTTCAGCTTCAACGTCCGTGGAGGCCGTTGTGAGAACTGTGCCGGTGACGGCATCATCAAGATTGAGATGCACTTCCTGCCGGACGTTTACGTACCGTGCGAAGTCTGTCACGGTAAGCGCTACAACCGCGAGGCGTTGGAAATCCGTTACAAAGGCAAGACCATCAGCGACATCTTGGAAATGACCTGTGAACAGGCTCTGGAGTTCTTTGAGAATATTCCGGCGATTGCCCACAAGCTGCAAACCATTGTCGATGTCGGTCTGGGTTACATCACGTTAGGGCAGTCGGCTACCACTTTGTCAGGTGGTGAGGCGCAGCGTATCAAGCTGTCGACCGAGCTGAGCCGCCGCTCGACCGGCAAGACACTGTACATCCTTGACGAGCCGACGACCGGACTGCACATCGCCGATGTCGACCGGTTGCTCAAGATGCTCCACGCCCTGGTTGATTCGGGCAACAGCATGGTGGTCATCGAGCACAACCTGGATGTCGTCAAGAACGCTGACTGGATCATTGATATGGGGCCCGAAGGCGGTTCGGGTGGCGGCTTGGTCGTGGCCGAAGGTACGCCGGAGCAGGTGGCCAAGGCTCCTGACAGTTATACTGCCAAGTTCCTGAAAAAGCTCATCTAAATAGTTGCATAATAATCTTTTTTATGTTATAGTAGTTTAGATATGGAGCGCGAACCGGCTACCTTTGATGCGCCTGATGCGCAACCGGACTACGAAGCCTCGTTAAAGGACGATGCTTTTCTCGATGGTGCCGATGACCGGTACGACCAGCAAGTTGATAGAGAGTTGGTCGACGACGGTTTTCAGGAGCGCCCAAAAGAGGATGTCCAAGCCGTTCTTGATCATCAGGTTGGGCGGATCCATAATGATGGTAGAGACTATTACGACAAAAAAGCACTGGAAAGTATCGCCTTAGCCACCAAAGTTTTTATTGCAGGTAGCGCTATGGGTAATGGCGGCGCCAGTTTTGCTGGAAATACTTCGTCGGCAGTCTCATTAGGTATCGTGAGCGCAACGATAGGCAACTTTTACAACGTCTATACCATGCGTCGTCAACCGAAGGCGGCTGCTGTTAATGACGCGCCGGTAGTCGCGGACTACAAGTTAGAATGTTTGGCCGACAATACCGAAGTACCTGCTAAGAGCTATAAGAGCACCCCGGCCGATGCGCTGGTAGTAGCCATACCCCGAGACAACAATCTAAACCGCGAATCTGGTATGCAGGTTCTGCATATGGTTGCCGAAAGCAAGGCTGACCGACTGGCTATGCCAGCCGGCGTGCTGCCGGATGCCTACACCGATGATAAGCCGCCACTTCCGCTGTCGACAGTCCTGCAATCTGCCAAACGTGGCTTGCTGAGCCCCTTGCCGCAAGATGCTGACCGGCCTTATATTTATGTCAGCGGCGAAAAGCTGCAACAATTGCGTGAAGAGCTGGCGTTGGACCACAGGGTCGACCAGCTTATTGGCTCGCTGGCGCGCCGTTACCCGAATCTAGACAAACCGGCCGATGGCTTAGGCGACCCGGCGGATGTCGCGATGTACGCCCGAACGCTCCGGCCGTACGCTTTACAATCGCTGCAAGACGTGCATTGCAATACCGAGGTCGTCAAAAAAACCGACGAAGAAGGCGTCCGTTGGCGCTCCAAGACGGAAAGGTACGCCATACCAGCCGAAGATTCGGACGCTTTCCGGCCGGCCTTATGGGTTTATGATAACTCTGGCGCAACGCTAGCGCAAAAGCACGACTTACGTACGCTGACGACAGACAATGAAACTCTGGCCGACCTAATACAATCTGAGCGAACGCCCAACCAACAAGAGACGACCGTACTTGTCAAAGAGCTACTCGAAGAACTCGAGCGTTTAACAATAAGAAAAACACGTGAAACCGATAAGCAGCCGGCCATATCGTCGCAACCGGGCATTGCCAGCCATGAGTTCAAAACCGAGATGCTATCAGTACCATATCGTACTAAAGTCGCCAAGCACCTCGGCCGGTTGGTGGCAGCTAGTGCGGTTGTCGCCGCTGCAGTTGCCGGCATCGCAGCGGCTGCAAGCGAATCATTCGCTAGTCATGAGACTGAAAAGTCGGGCTCCGAAGTCGATTCGACTGGTTCCGATGGTTATCGGCCTTGGAAGTTGCAGCCGTTAAACGGAGCAGACACCGGCGGTTATTACGTAACCGAAAAGAACGCGACATTACTAGAAACCGAAGACGGTCTGCGCTGGTTGCCTGCTCCGCTAGATGAACGTGGCACGCGGGTAATATCCAGCCTTGCGGCTAATGAATACGCAGACAAACCGGCAATTCAAGTTGATACATATGCTGAAGAGGGTGCGTTTTCATATGGTCTGAACTTACCTATAAAATATGGTACGGCTATCCGTGATCTGGAAATTACCGACCAAACCGGCGCCGAACAGGATTATACGCTACTTCTTGACAAAGACGGGACGGCCACTGTGTATATCAACAGACATGTCGAATCAACCCTTAAGGTTGATTACGAACTTGTCGAAGGTGTATCTTACGGAACGAATAATGCCAAACTGCTTATACCAACCGCCGGTGAGGGACATCCTTCGCAGTCCGGGAATGGGTTGAGCGAGGCCGTGAAGCATGTCGAGACGTTTCAATACGACACTACTGAAAAACTAGACGAACTTTTGGAGCGGTCGCCAACCGTCCCATCATTCGAGGTTAATGTCGACGCCGCCAAGATCGCCAACTGTGATGTAGCGGCTACCAGGACGCTCATAGACCAATACCAAACCTTGCCGGGCCAGCCGGTTAACTATGCCACAGGCTATAATGCCAATGTCAAAAGCAGATACTTATCTATCCCGCATGCTTGGGTCGATATTGAAGGCACGGTGGTTGATCCGACGCCTCCATTACGCGGCAGGACGCCCGAAGAGGCTGGCTTACACGTACCAAGTGATGAAGAACTTGATAAGCAATGGCAAGACCAGACTGACGACTTCAACGGCAAGGAGCTGCCATGGGAGCGGACACCGCTAGCAGTGTTTGGTGGCTTGGCGCTCGCCGGTATTATGCAGCGTGGCCGCTACACTGTAGCCGCGATCGGTGAACGTGTCCGCAACCGGACGCTGAGCGAAGCTCAGGCCGGCCGTGTACTGTCGCACGCCGCCTTTGGCGATGAGCAGCAAGCGCCTGATCTGACAGCCGTTTCAGAAGACCTTTCGGACGACGCTTTGCCAACCAGTACGCTTCGTCAGGCGGTAGTGGCCCCGCAGCGGGTTGCGTCATATTTGAGCGGCCGGCAAGCTGACGTACTGGCGACCTGGGCGCAGCGTATATTGCAGCGCCGCGGCGAATCATAGACTTGTCTGTTACGGTCGGGTAATAACGGAACGGAAGGTCTTACGCAGCTTGGCTTTTAGGGCGGCGCGGAAGTTATCCTGGCGTATTAGGTGGATCAGGGCTGGTAGGACGGTTATGGCGACGACGCCCAGGATGACCGGCTCGATATAGTGCTCCAGCCAAGGCATGCGGATTCCGGCGTAGTAACCGACCAGTGGTACGCCGGCGCCCCAGATAATGCCGCCGACGACATTGTAGGTGACGAAAGTCTGGCGCTTCATGCCGCTGATACCGGCTACGACCGGTGCGAAGGTGCGTACGATCGGAACGAAGCGGGCGATGATGATGGTTTTGCCGCCATGCTTCTGATAAAACTTCTCTGCCCGGATCAGGTACTCTTTCTTGAAAATAGCACCGTCGGGCCGCTTATACAGGTTCGGGCCGAATTTGCGGCCGATACTGAAGCCGACATTGTCGCCGACGATGGCAGCCACGACGATGGTGGCGATCAGGGTCGGCAGGTTGAAGACGCCCTGGGCGGCCAGGATGCCGGCACCGAATAGCAATGTGTCGCCAGGTAAAAAGAAACCGACCAGCAGACCGGATTCGGCAAAGATCGTCAGGCCGATGGCAATATAGCCGCCGCCAAGGATAAGCTTGTCCATTGACCTACATTTTAAACCATACGCGAGCGATGAGCTAATCGCCGCAGTTGGATATACGGCATATCTTACGATTGCTCGGATAGGCTATAGGGGTGGTGGCACTTGTTTGCTATACTAATATGACAATAAATTCCGCTACATCACGAATTTACGAAATATTCATGCGAATCACGGAGGATTACACTATGGCGAATACGATCTCATTATCACTCAATAAACGCGACGTCCTGGGCAAGCAGGTCAGCCGGTTACGGCGTGAAGGCCAGGTCCCGGCGGTTATCCATGACCACGGCAAGCCATCGATCGTTGTGGCTGGTGACTACCAGGAAGTATTCAAGGCTTACCAGCAGGCTGGCAAGCACCACATCGTCAGCCTGGATGCTGATGGCAAGAAGTACAGCGCCATCATCAAGACGGTCGACCTGGATCCGAAGAAAAACACGCTTACGCATGTCGTCTTCGGTGCCGTCAAGGCCAACGAAAAGATCGACGCCGAAGTGCCGGTCCGTATCAAACTGGCCGAAGACAATGAATCGACTCCGGCTGAGCGTGCCGGTCTGATCGTCCTGCACAACTTGGAGACGGTTCAGATTTCAGCACTGCCAAAGGATCTGCCAGACGCCCTTGAATTCGATGGCGAGAAGCTGGCAGCAGTCGGCGACCACGCTACCGTAGCCGATCTGGTCGTGCCAAAGGGCGTGGAAATCAAGACCGACGCCGAGCAGCAGATTGCCAGCGTCTTCGAGCCGAGCGCCTTGGCTGCCGCCAATGATGCCGCCGGCGGTGATGCTGAGCCGGGCGACGAAGAGAACGTCGACTCCGACCACGAAAGCAACGCCGAGCAGGAATCCCAGGCCGACGAAATCCGCCCGGGTGGTAAGAAGGAATTTGAAGACAAGAGCCAGGGTCACAATCCCGAGAAGAAATAAGTCTTATCTTGATTCGAGAAAAAGACCGCACATCGCGTGCGGTCTTTTTCGTTAGCGGGCCATCTCGTACAACGCCGTTATATCATTGCCCACGGTCTTGAGCTCGGACTCTACCGATATCAGGCGCCGGCCGGCTTCCGCTTGCGCATACTCTACGGCGCCAAGCCGGATATTAGTTTCTGCTTGTGCTGTTTCCAGTGACGTCAACCTTACATTGGTTTCAGCCTGCGCTATTTCTAACGATGTCAATCGTGTGTTGGTCTCAGCCTGTGCTACCTCTAGCGATGTCAATCGCGTATTGGTCTCAGCCTGCGCGGTCTCTAACGACGTTAATCTTACATTGGTCTCAGTCTGCGCGGTCTCGATGGCATCAACTTGCACTTCGAGCGCCTCAAAGCGGGGTGCCGACAAGGCTTCGAACGAATCGTTGATAGCGTCGATGACGATACCGCGTATGCTTTCCAGGTCATGCTTAGTCAGGTTCATAATGCTTTTATCGTAGGCTATGGCGGCCTGGGCTACAAGCTTGTGATGGTCGAAAAGTACTATGAAGCTTACATCGTTGGGCGATACAGAGCATGCCCGGGATCGTCGGGCAGCCGTATGTCTTTGCTGAAACGTACGTCCATAACACCTGGTGTGTAGAGGGCCGCTTTACCGACGGCACGGCAGCCACGGCTGGCAAAGAACGCCGTCGCCGGTCGGTTCTCGGCACGGGTATCCAATTGTAAGTCGGCGCTGTCGCCTGGATCAAGGCCAAGTTTGCGCATGCCAAGTATCTCACCAGCACGGAACAGCAGTGGGCCGATACCACTTTGCTGGTATGCGCCGGCCACGCGGAACAGCTTGAACTCCACGCTTCGCTCCGCCGGGTCGGTATAGAGCGCCAGTGCGCCGGCGACTTCGAGCCCGTCGCCATACACCACGACGCCGGCAGACTGGCCGGACTCCAGCCGGGGCACCATCTTGGTTTCAAGCCACTGGTCGAAACCGGTGTCCTCATAGAATTCCGGATGGGCGGCGGTAAAATCGCTGAACCGCCGCACGTCTTGGTCATCTTGGATCTGGCGCATCTCTATGCGTGGTATCAGTTCGGACATATGTCAGAACAATATAGCATAGCGGTCAGTCTGATTGACGCGTCACTCTTCGATGAAGCCTCCTGATTGGTGGCCCCATAGCTTGGCGTAGGTACCGCCGGTCCGTATCAGCTCTTTGTGGGTGCCTTGCTCGATGATGCGGCCCTTGTCCATGACCAGGATGCGGTCCATGTGCTGGATCGTGCTGAGCCGGTGGGCGATGACGATGGCCGTGCGACCTTCCATCAGCCGCCACAGGGCATCCTGGATCAGGACTTCACTCTCGCTGTCCAGGGCGCTGGTGGCTTCGTCCAGCACCAGGATGGGCGCGTTCTTGAGCATCGCCCGGGCGATGGCGATACGCTGGCGTTGGCCGCCCGACAGTTTGACGCCGCGTTCGCCGACCAACGTCGCATATTTCTCTGGCAGCTGGTCGATGAACTCGGCCGCGTTGGCGCTGGCGGCGATGGCCTTGATGGCTTTTGTCTTGGCTGAAGGGTCGCCATAAGCGATGTTCTCGGCGATGCTACGGTGGAACAACAGTGGTTCCTGTGGGACGTACGATATTTTGGAGCGCAGGTCGTCCTGGCTGATGGCGGTGATGTCCTGGCCGTCGACCGTGATGCTACCCGAATCGATATCCGAAAAACGCAGCAGGATGCGGGTCAGGGTCGTCTTACCGGAGCCGGACATGCCGACCAGGCCGACTTTTTCGCCGGGCTTGATATGCAAGTTCAATTTGTCGAACAGCGGCTTGCCGCCCGGTGCGCCGTCATGGGTGAAAGTAACGTCGTTCAGCTGGATGCTGCCGGCGTGAATGCGCAGTGGTTCCGGTTGTTCCGGATCCTTGACCTCGGGTTCGATCTCCAGGATCTTGACCATGTCGCTCGCATCGCCGATGGCCCGGTTGTACTGGCGCAGGACGTTCTGGAAAGCCCATAGCCGCGCGCCGATGCTACTGGTATAGGTGACCATCAGGAAGATGGTCTGGACATCGGCGTCGAACAGGCCGACACCGACGATGGCCATGCTCAGGGCGGCGATAGCGATACCGCTGGTGACCATGCTGGCGGCGGTTTCACGCCGGGTGACGGCATACATGCTGTCCAGGCTGCGTTCACGTGTCGTGCTGGCGGTGTCCCAATAACGGCCGAATTCCTGCCCCGATGCCGAGAAACTTTTTATGGCCATGACGTTGGTCATGGCGTCCGCCAGGGCACCGGTCTGGGCGCTTTGGGCTTCGGATTCACGGACGTTGGCTTCGCGTACCGGCTTGGAAAACAGGAAAGCGAACAGGATGTACAAGCCGGAGAGAATCACGAGGGCTACGGCGTACAGCGGTACGCGTGGCGCCAGGATGATGACCGTGGCCAGCATGGCCGTTACCAGCGTCAGCATGTTGAAGATCATCGAGTCGGTGAACCGGACGTACGAGCCGGTCAGCTTGTTGGCTTGCGAGACCAGCGAGCCGCCAAAGCGGTTGGCGTGGAAGGTGGCGCTCATGCCGACCAGATGGCGGAATACCCTCGTAGCGATATCGCGCAGGACGTTGACTTCTAATTTCCAGACCAGCCAGACCGACAGGCGCCAGCCGACCACGCCGCTGACGATAGTACAGATGGCGAACAGTATGATCTGCGTGCCGAAGCTGCCCCATAGATCGGCACGGTCAAACGTACCTTGGCTGATCTGCTGCAGGACATGAGAGGTGATGTACGGTGCGATGAAGTCGCCGATGACTACGTTGACCGGCACGGTGATGAGCAATGGTATCAGATACCATGGATACCGGATGGCATGTTGCCAGAATAAGCTTATGGTTTTTCTGGATAGGTGTTTGTCGATTTTTTCCATAGGGAACAGTCCTCCCGAAACTGCCCGGATTAGTTGATAGGATGTGGTTAGGTTTGTCGCGGACTGCTCACGCTGCAGTCTTGGTACTGGTTTCTAAATATGGTCAGCGACGGTGCAGGGCGCCCGGAAATCCGGTAATGGCGTCTGATGCCTGGATGTGGCTGGTCGTAATCATGGGGCGTCCTTTCCGTTGGTTGATGAAACCGGTTTTGCTATTGAACCGGCAAAAGGTCGTTCCAGCTTATCACGCCTCTTTTAACAAGCGCAACTATTTTGTCAAGCATAATTTGCAATAACAGGGGTAATATTGTATATTTAACAGGTTAAAGACGCGCGACTATGACAGGTGAGCGAATCAACGCAGACCAGACTGGCAATGGATACCAGCCGGCTGACGGCCAGGCTGGTTCGGCGCGTTCTGAAAATGGTTCCAAATCGGACAAGAAGGACAAGTCTGCGCCTACCGGCCGGACCGGCGGTGACGTCAGTGCCGGCACAGGTGCGACCAAGGCTAACCCTTTGTTCTCGGCCGACCGGCTGCCCGATACGCGCAGCCGTGAACATGTAGAACCCCGGCTACCATTGCTCGGTGAAGCGGTCGTGTTGCACTCCGAGACACCCCAGACTCTGCCCGACATGCGTGAAATGGAGCTACGTGGTATGTTCGAGTCCGAGAAGGACGGCAAGAAGGCTGACAGGCCGGCACGGCCAGGTTCGGCCACCGCCAATGCTCCTGATGAACGCAGCGCCGGACAGGCGTCCGCCGGAGCGACACCGGCAGAGCAGGCAGGTGAGGTCCGGGAGCCTGGCCATGCCGACGACGCCAAAACCCCCGACGTGAAGCCGGAGGAAAAACCGTCCGCTGAAACTGCCGAGCCGGGTGCTGGTGGGAAAACGGAATCCGGAAAGAATGGTGATCATAAGGTGGAGGCCGAAGCCGTCGGCGATGCGTCATCGACCGGGCGGGCTGAAGCGCGTGATGAAGGCGAGGGGCATAACGGGAATCACGAAGAGGCTGAACCGGCCTATCCGTATGCCGCATACGAGTCCGGTGGTAACACGCCGCCACCGCTGCCGCCGAATCCGTTCGAATTCCTGCAAGGGATGCCTGAACCCGACCGGCCGGATGGCCAGGATCCGAGGATGGAGGCCTTGATGATGGACGTCGAGCCTGTGGCCGACCGTCCATCGGAACTGCCCGATAGTCCCGGGCGTGCGCGCACGCCGGCTGGCAAGTATGAAAGCGATATCCCACCCGGTTTGCAGCGGTCCGCCCGTGATGTCAGCCGTGCCGCCGCGGGCGGCGCACTCGTCGGATGGTGGCTGGGCCGGCGCGGTAAACGAAAAGCGGTGCTCAAGGCTTTTGAGGCGGGCAAGGCTCAGGCGGAGGCCAATAGTGGCACGCTGGAGGCGCAGACACTACATGAGTATCCGGCAGCGGAAAGCGGCCGTCCGGTCATCATCCCGACCCATGTGGAAACCACGCCGGCTGGAGGTCAGCGTCCGGAGCGGCTGGTCGGCGCCGCAGTTTCAGTGATCACATTGGAACGCTTGCGGCCGGATTTACGTTCTGAAAGCGTGCCGCGGCCGGCTGCGTTGGCAGCTGAGCGGCTGGTGGTCCGTGAAGTCGCCAAACCGGTCGTCCTGCCTGTCGCGGAGCGTCCGGTGCCGTCATCACCCGAAGCGCCGGCCGACGTCCGTATGAATGACCGCGAGCTGCTACAGACGGCAAAAGCCATCCGCATCGAGGGAGTCAGCCTGAAGGACATTTTTGAGGCCCGCCGTATCGACAAGGAAGGCCTGCGGCAGGTCGTGGCCGTCTTCCTGAGGGGCGGCAACTACCGTGAACAGCTTAGGCGGGAAATAACCGCCAAAGAAATGAGTTTTGAGCGTGATCCGCTCTTCCGTCATAACCGCCGCAGCGCGGAGGACAATGGCAAGACCGCCTCGGGGGAGAAGTCTGGCGCCCTGAAACGCGGACTGGTAGCGGCCCAGGAAAACCTGGGGCCAACGGGCGCTCGGTTGGCGCAGGCCGCACAATCGACGGCCGGCAAAGCCGGTAAAGCCGTCGCGTCCGGTACGAAACAGGCGACCGATAAGTTAGTTGAGCGTGGCGATAACGAGATGTGGTATGGTATCACGGCCATCGTGATCGTGTACTCGATAATCGTATTGCTGTTCATCACCTGGTAAGCTATAGATTGGAATCGGACCGGAATATGCAAAAGATAATCCTTTACTACAAATTCGTAGCAATCAAAGACCCGCAGATGACGATGCGCTGGCAGCGTGAGCTGTGCCGCCGTCTGAACCTGAAAGGCCGTATCATCGTGTCCGAGCACGGCATCAACGGCACGGCCGGCGGTGACCTGGAAGATGTCAAGGCCTATGTGCGTGAGATGAACCTGACACCGGAGTTCAAAGGTATCGAGTATAAATGGAGTGATGGTTCACGTGATGATTTTCCGAAGCTGAGCGTCAAAGCCCGTAAAGAGCTGGTAACGTTGGCGCCGGAAGAGGATTTCGATGTCTTTGACAAGGGCACGCCGTTACGACCTGAGCAGTGGCATGCGTATCTGGAAGAACATCCTGATGCGATCATCTTTGATGCCCGTAACAACTACGAGTCGGAGGTTGGTAAGTTCAAGAATGCCATCACACCGGACATCAAGACCTTCAAGGACGTGAAGGCTGAGCTTGACAAGCTGCCGAAGGACCAACCTGTCCTGACATATTGTACCGGTGATATCCGCTGCGAATATCTGAGTGCCTACATGAAGCACAAGGGCTTTGAGGATGTCTACCATCTGGATGGTGGCATCGTGAAGTACGGTGAAGCTTATGGCGACAAGGGCTATTGGGAAGGCAAATGTTACGTCTTTGACGCCCGTAAAGGCATCGCATTCAGCCAGGAATCGGCGGACATCGCCAATTGCGCCAACTGTGGCGCCAAGACCAGCCGGCAGGAAAACTGTTCGGGCCAGGATGCCGACGGCACCGGTTGCAATCTGCAGTTCGTCATCTGCGATGATTGCGCTGCCGGCGGCCGGGTAGCCTGTAGCCTGCATGCACCTGTGGCAGACGTCTAAGGCGAGGACGGCACTCTTCAGCAAGATTTTTGGTCAAAAATATTATATAATCCGCTAGTTCCTTCCCGTACGTTCACGAATCCAAGGAGTTGAGGTGGCCATGCCTGAAAATGAGCCCGTTCCGCAGCCGATGCCGCATTCATCCGGAGCCCGGATGGCGCTGTTGGTGCAGCACTACATCGGTCGCCGGCTGGCGCGTCCGGATTACGTCCTGGTAGGCGCCGGAGAGCTGGTCGGTGAGCCGCTGTTTCCCGACGAGCAGGGTCGCGCGATGTACGCCGCCGGACCCGAGGTGACGGTCGCCAAGCCCGACGGCGGTGAACTGTCGGTCCGCGCCATGGGGGCGGCTTTCGATGATGGCGGCCTGTGGTTCATGGTACGTGGCGCTACTCCCGACCAGAAGCACGGCCTGCAGGCTCATTACCCTGGAACCGGGCGTCATGCCGGTCAGAGTTATGGCCGACTGGAGTCTGGTTTCACCGGGTCTGAAGGCAATGCTGCCGGCTTGCGTCTGGATCCGTTCCTGACCGCCTCCGGTTGGCCTGACCCGCCCGGCATCTACCGGCTGACCTTCATGGACGCGTCCGGCGTGGCGGTGACCTGTCCGTACCTGATCAACTACCGTAACGGCGCACGTCGCGGCACCAAGTCGCTTCGGACGGTGCGCGGTGTCTTGCGGCGCCGCCTGGGGCCGCTGGTGCGTCCGGTGGTGCGCTATGCGCGTTCGTCCGGACACCGGAACGCCACGGAGAAGGATGTCACGCCCTAGGGTGTGATGACAGGGGTGGTGCATGGTGCACATAGGTATGAACCCGCTCATGCGGACACACCATGCACCACCCTGTCACAGCACTTTGCGACAGAACGCGTTATAATCCACTCGGAAAGCATAAGAACCATCATGAGTTTAGAGAATAATCCCACACTTGAAGCCAAGCTGAAGGACCTGCCCAAGGAGCCTGGTGTTTATTTCCATAAGAACGCCAAGGATCAAATCATCTATGTCGGTAAGGCGGCGGTGCTGAGGAACCGGGTGCGGCAGTACTTCCAGAAATCGCGTTCACGTGACCCGAAGACCGAAGCATTGGTAGAAGAAATCCGTGATACCGACTGGATGGTGGTCGAATCCGAGCTGGAAGCCTTGTTCCTGGAAGCCGAGATGATCCGGCGCTACATGCCGCAGTACAATATCCTGCTGCGCGACGATAAGTCGATGAGCTACATCCGGATCGACATCGACAGCGAATACCCCACGGTGACTATCACTCGGCGGCCGCTGGATGACGGGGCGCGGTACTTCGGGCCGTATCTCAGCGCCTACACGGTGCGGCGTGCGCTACGTATCCTGCGCAAGATCTTCCCGTTCGCCGTCAAGCGTAATCCATCGGGCAAGCGGGCGACTTTGTATTATCATCTGGGACTGGATCCGGGATTGGAAGAGGGTAAGACGTCACTCGAGGATTATCGTAAATGTCTGAGGCAGCTGATCTCGGTCATCGAAGGCAAGCGGACCAAGATTCTGAAACAGCTTGAAAAGCAGATGCATGCCCAGGCCAAGGCGCAGGATTTCGAGGCGGCGGCCAAGACCCGTAACCAACTGTTCCTACTGCAGAACCTTGGAAAACAGGTCATTTTCAGTGACAAGGAATTCATGGACATCAGCAAGGACCATGCCCTGACCGAGCTGGTCGACCTGCTAGGCATGCCCAAGTACCCGTACCGTATCGAAGGCTATGACATCTCACATATGCAGGGCACCGATGTGGTGGCCAGCATGGTGGTCTTTACCAATGGCGTGTCGAATAAAGGTGAGTACCGTAAGTTCAAGACCAAGAAGGACCATAACAACGACTTCTATAATATGCATGAGACGATCAGGCGGCGCTTCAGTGAGAAGAACATCAAAGCCTGGGGCAAACCGGATCTGGTGCTGATCGACGGCGGCAAGGGGCAGCTGGACGCGGCTATCCGGGCACGTGACGAGATGGGGTATGCTCAGGTGCCGTTCGTCGGCCTGGCCAAGCGTGAGGAGCAGATTGTCATCAAGAAGAGCCACGCCAAGGCACCGGTAGTGGCAGATACGCTCGGTGACGCGGCCGATGAAGTGGCCGACGGCCAGGACAACCTGATGGTCGCCGAAGAAGGCGAGGGTTATAAGTCCAAAGCTGATGCCGTCGTGAAGGGCGACCCGGACGGCTCGAACGTGACGCTTGATGGCGCCACGCTGCAGCGGCTCGGCGGTTTCGTCAGCGAGTCGGACGATTTTATCCTGACGAATGTGCCGCACAATACCAATGTCGTCAAACTACTACAACGTATCCGCGACGAATCGCACCGTTTCGCAGTCAGTTACCATTCGGTGCTGAAACAGAAACGCCAGATTGCCAGCGTGCTGGATGATGTACCGACCATCGGTCCGGCTACCCGTAAGAAGCTGCTGAAAACGTTCGGCAGCATGCGTGGCGTGATGCAGGCCCGCGACTGGGAGCTGGAGAAGGTGATCGGTGAAAAAAAGACCGTGATATTGAAGCAGTATCTGCGGCCGATCAAAAAGGAACTGAAACAGGAAGCTGAAACGCAGCTTTAGGTGGGCTATTGGCGCCGGTCAGTGCCTTGAAATTGAGCTTAGAAAATGTATCATGATTTGCATGAATATGGTATAATATTCAAGTCTTCTTCACGGAAATGTTCAATCTGACGGATCAATATCCGTACGATGTGAAGATGATGTACCTACTCTGCAGAAGAGGTTCGGAATGTCCGGATGTTGTAACAGCGACCCGCGTCGTACCAGCTTCATGTGGCTGGAACTGACCGGTGCCTGCCAGCTGGAATGTGTCCACTGCTACGCCGGCAGCAGCCCGCAAGGCAACCACGGGACGATGGGTGAGGCCGACTGGCTGCACGTCATCGACCAGGGTGCTGACAACGGGCTCGAGAAGTTGCAGTTCATCGGCGGCGAACCGACGGCCCATCCGGCCTTCGTGGTGCTGCTCAACCACGCCCTGGGGCGCGGCATCCAGGTGGAGGTCTACTCCAACCTGTTCGTGCTGATGCCGAAGGTGCTGGATGCGCTACGGCAGCCGGGTGTCATGGTGGCAACCAGCTACTACTCGGCCAGCGCCACGGTGCACGACGCTGTGACCACGAAGCGCGGTAGCCACGCCCGTACCCGAAGCAACATCATCAAGCTCGTGGAGCTCGGTGTGCCACTGCGGGTCGGTCTGGTCGAGATGCCCAACGGCAACGAGACAGCAGCCACCATCGATGACCTGGTGTCCATCGGTGTCGACCGGCAGCAGATCAGCAGTGACCGGGTCCGCGAGATCGGCCGGGGCGGCAAGCAGACGCAGGCCAGCCTCGACGAGCTGTGTGGCCAGTGTGGTCTGTCGAGTGCGGTGGTCCTGCCTGATGGCAACGTCTACCCGTGCGTCTTTTCGCGCTGGATGGAGCCGGTCGGCAACGTGCTGCTGCAACCACTGACGGAGATCGTCAACGGCCAACCCCTGCAGCAGGTCCGTGACACTGTCAACGGCCACTTCTTCAACCTGACGTCGAAGGAGATCAGTCAGTTGCCCGGCGGCAGTCGTTCGGACCAGCTGGTGCGTGTCGGTGGTCCTCAGGGGCTCTGTGATCCGATCTACTGCGATCCCAACATCAAGTGCAAGCCCACCGGCGGTACCTGCAATCCCGACTACGGTCGATGAGAAGAATACTGGTGACCGATTGGTGATCGGCACTGCACGCAGTTCGTAAGAGCTGTCTGTAACACACCCGGAAGGAGACATCCGCCAAGTCTCCAGCAGGGGGTATCATTGCCGGTCGCCGCCAGCGATCCACTGATACCGCCTGCTCAATCCATGTTTTATAATCCCGCCAGTGTGTTTGCTATAGTTAAGCGGATATGGATAGTCTTTTTACCTCAAGCTTTTTTATTGATAACCGTAAGGCTTTGCACGAGCGGGCTGGCAATGGCCTGATCGTGTTGGCAGGCAACGGTCTGTTGCAGCGTAATGGCGATGCGACGTATAAGTTCCGCCAGGACTCCAGCTTCTGGTATCTGACCGGCTTGGAGCTACCGGACGTCGTGCTGGTGATGGATGGTGATCAGGAGTTCCTGATAGTTCCTGGCCGTGATGCCGTGCGCCAGGCCTTTGATGGTGCGGTCGATGTTGCGGCGCTGATGGAACGTTCCGGCGTGGCGATGGTGCTGGAGGAGCAGGAGGGTTGGCAGCGCATCCGCCAGCTCTTGAAGGCTGCCGATGGACAGGTGGCCACGTTGCTGCCGCCTCCGCCGTACGTAGAGCATGCTGGCCTGTACACGAATCCGTCGCGCAGCCGTCTGCATGATGAGCTGACTGACGCCGGAGCCGTAGTGGAAACGCGCGACCTGCGTAGCGAACTCTCAGCGATGCGCGCGGTGAAGCAACCGGTTGAGATCGAGGCGTTGCAAAAGGCAATCGATATCACGATAGACAGTCTGGAAGACGTCGCTTCCAAGGGCGCGCTTCAGACCTATACTCATGAGTACCAGGCTGAAGCCGAGCTGACGCGGGCGTTCAAGCTGAAAGGCGCGAGCGGCCATGCCTTTGAGCCGATTATCGTGGCCGGTAAGCGGGCCTGCACCTTGCATAACCTGGCTATGGACGGCGAGATCCATAATGATGAGCTGGTGCAGTTTGACGTCGGTGCCGAGTATGAACAGTATGCGGCCGATATCTCGCGGGTATATAGCGCGGGCACGGCGAGCGAGCGCCAGCGGGCTGTGCACCAGGCGGTCTGTGACGCCCAGGATTATGGGCTCAGCCTGCTGAAGCCAGGCGTCATGCTGGCGGATTATGAAAAGAAGGTATCGCAGTTCATCGGCGAAAAACTCATCGAATTGGGCGTCATCAAAGCCGCCAGTGACGATGAGGTGCGCAACTATTATCCGCATGCCGCCAGCCATTTCCTGGGGCTGGATGTCCATGATACCGGTCCGTACGACAAGCCGCTGCAGGCCGGCATGGTGGTGACCTGTGAGCCGGGAATCTACATCCCCGAGGAGTCGATCGGTGTGCGCATCGAAGACGACGTGCTGATCACCGACGAGGGCAACCGGGTGTTGAGTTCACGGCTGGGCCGGGAGCTGGTGTAGCCTACACGCGTCCATGGTGCACGTGGTATAATCAGCCTAATGAAAAATCCTATCGCGCGCTTCATTCTGCGCTGGTTCGTGAGTTCTCTTGGTTTGTGGATCGCTGCCGGGCTGCTTGCCGGACGGGTCAATTACGACGGTGACCTGGCGGTGGTCGTCATCGCCGGCTTGGTGTTGGCGGTCATTAACGTCGTGCTCAGGCCATTGCTGGTCATCCTGAGCTTGCCCGCTATCCTACTGAGTCTGGGGCTGTTTATGGTCGTGGTCAACGGCTTCACCGTCTTCCTGGTTACCAAACTATATCCATCGCTTCAGATATCCAGTTTCTGGGCGGCCATGGGGACCGGTATCATCATCGGCCTGGTAAATTACCTGGTGTCGGCTATACTAGAGAAACGGGAAGCGTAGGGGCGCGGCAGAGCCGTGGCGTTTTGAAGCGCACCCAGGACTTCCAAGGAGAACTTACATCATGACCATCTACAATTACGTGACCATCATATCGGTCGTTATCCTGACCATCCTGATCCTGGTCCAGACCCGTGGCGCCAGCCTTGGTGCCGGCCTGGGCAGTTCCGGTGAAATCAACACCGAGCGCCGTGGTAGCGACAAGACCATCTACCAGCTGACCATCATCACGGCCATCATCTTCAGCGTTTCCTTGTTGCTGGGCGTCATCCTTTAAGCGCAAGCCTAGAAGACGTAAGAATACCAACCGTAACCGGAGGCATATCGTAGCGTATGCTGAGCAATGACGCACAGAAACGCGCCAAGCGCATCCTGGGTAAACATACTGGCAAGAGCTCCAGGACCAATCTGGTGGCAATCGCGGAAGAGCAGTTTGAGCGCAATGTAATCAGGCGTTTCGGCAAGTTGTGGCCGGTGCGCCGCTTCGTTGCCGTGTGGCTGCTGCTTTGCGTGGTGCTTGTCGGCGGTGTCGTGGCGCAGACCCGGGCCTTGGCAGGCTATTACCAGGCTCTCGAACCAACCCCTGGCGGTATCTATCATGAAGGCATCATCGGCAGTTACACGAACGCCAATCCGCTTTATGTCACCGGCCAGGTGAACGATGCTGTCTCCAAACTGTTGTTCTCCGGCCTTTTCAGCTACGACGAGCAGAACCGATTGACCGGTGACCTCGCCAAATCGTTCGAAGTCGACAAGACCGGTACGACCTATACCGTGCAACTGCGTGATAACTTGCAGTGGCACGACGGTAAGCCGCTGACTGCCGCTGACGTAGTCTTCACGTATAAGAGCATACAGAATCCGGACGTCCAGTCACCGCTGACGGCTAGCTGGCAGAACGTAGCCGTCACCGCGAAAGGCGATAAGACGGTGATATTCAAGCTGCCTAACCCGCTCAGCTCATTCCCGCAGTCCCTGACCACCGGAATTATTCCCGAACATGCGTTCGAGGGGGTCAAGCCGGCTAATTACCGATCATCACCGTTCAACACCACCGAGCCGATCGGTTCCGGGCCGTTCAGCTTCAAAGCTATCGAGGTAAAGGGTAATTCGCCGAGCACCCGCCAGGAAGAGATCGAACTGGTGCCGTTCAGGAACTATCACGAAGGTGAACCAAAGCTGTCGAGCATCGTGTTCCATACGTTTCCGGATGAGATGAGGCTGGTCTCCGCTTTCGAGGATCGGACGATCAACGCCATGACCGGACTGCAGGAACTGCCGGAGGCCCTGCGTGGCGATGAGAGCGTCAAGACGAATATCATGCCGTTGACGGCGGCCAACATGGTTTTCCTGAAGACGACGGCAGGACCATTGAAAGACAAGGCGGTGAGGCAGGCACTGGTCGGCAGCGCCGATGTGGCGGCCCTGACCAAAGGTCTGCGCCAGCCGATACTGCCAGTCCATGAACCGATCCTATCCGGTACGCCCGGATACGATCCAACGATCCAGCAGCTCAGTTTCGGGCCGCAGAAGGCCGAACAGATCTTAGACGGTGCCGGCTGGGTCCGTGGTCAGGACGGCATACGTACCAAGGATGGCCAGAAGCTGGCGTTCAAGCTGTATTGTCAGGACGGGCGTGAGAACCGCCGTATCGCCGAGGATCTTCAGCGGCAGTGGAAGCGTATCGGTGCCGACGTGCAGGTGTACCGTCAGGCTGACGCCGATCTGCGGGCGACTGTTTCCGACCACAGCTATGACGCATTGCTCTATGGTATATCCTTAGGCGTCGATCCGGATGGCTTCGTCTACTGGCATAGTAGCCAGTCCGACGTGCGGTCAGCTTCACGGTTGAACTTGTCCGAGTATAGTTCTCCAGTCGCCGACGCAGCGCTTGAGGACGGCCGGACCCGCTCCGATCCGGCCCTGCGCGCCGCTAAATACAAATCGTTCCTGGAAGCTTGGCGTGATGATGCACCGGCTCTTGGGCTGTACCAGCCACGCTTTACCTATGTTACCCGGGGAGATGTCTTCAACCTGCGTGACCATACCTTGACGACCGACACTGACCGCTACAATAACGTCGAAGATTGGATGATCCGGCAGGAGCCGCGCACCAGACAGCGTTAGGGCTTGGATTTTTGGGCATTATGCGCTACAATTACCGCTGTTATCCAAAGACCACGCGGATGTGGCGGAATTGGTAGACGCGCTAGTTTCAGGTACTAGTGTTCGCAAGAACGTGGAGGTTCAAGTCCTCTCATCCGCACCAATCGGCATAAATCACAAGACACCTAGCAATAGTAATGCTAGGTGTTTTTCGTGTTTCACCTTGAGTATCGGCATAGCGATGGCGTGGCTATGGAATACGACCAAAAGGTATGTCATAATAACGTACTCCAGTCTTGCTGGTGTACATTCATGTCCGAATCGGTTCTCAGGTTCTCGTGGAAGGGAGCGTCATCATGATGCTTTCAGGCAAGAACAGCCGTGCTACCCGGCGGCAGGTTTTGTTTGTCTCGCTGTGCGCCTTGGCGATTGCCGGCCTATCCAGCGAGTTACTGCACTGGATGGCGCCGACCATCATGCTGACTTCAGGTGACTCGGTCTCCGTCATCGAGGCAGTGTTGCCGCCTCTCACGCGCGAATCGGTACTCATGAACTGGCTGGTGAGCTTCCTGCTGATATACGCTGGCGTCTGGCTTGTCGACCGGGCACCTGCAGATGACGGTGACGATACTGTCTTGTCAGGCTACCTGGTGCTGACGGGTGTCTTTTGCTACGTCTCAGCCGTGCTCTCGCTGGTCGGCGGATGGATTGATGGCGTGATCTTCGGCTTTGCCATCTACATCGCGGTCCTGATGCTGTCGCTGTCGGCTGTCGCCGTGGTGTCCGCTGCCTATCTGTGCATCAAGTTGTGCGCCTATCCTGTCCGGTATTGTTGGCAGCGTTATGGTGCGCCTGACGCACTCAGTGCTTTCATCGTGCGCCTCAAGCGCTATCTCCAAGGAGATGCCTTCTGACCCTGTCCTACCTGAACCGAACCGATGACCCATAGGGGCTGCCATGCTACAAGGAAGAAGGGATTCTCCACGCATCTGACAATGCGTCGCATAGGAGCCCCTTTTTTCTTGGTCGGGGAAATGCTGGCGCGGTAAAAGGACATATGAGCCATCCGCTTTCAAGACGTTTATGCTATTATAAGTGCTATAAGACCAAAAACCGACAAATAGGAAGACTGTCCGCTGCGGGCGGTACAAAGGAATACATGAGTAAAGTCGCTCAATACCTCCAAGAACATCTGAACGGCGAAGTAACCAGCTCGGTTGCCGTACGGCGCGCCTTCGCGACCGATGCCAGCGTCCTCCAGGTCGCGCCATCGGTCATCGTTTATCCACGTGGCGAGAACGATGTCCGTAAGACCGCCCGGTTCGCCTGGCAGTTGGCCGAACGCGGCCGCGTACTACCGATAACCGCCCGTGGTGCCGGTACCGACCAGGCCGGTGCAGCCTTGGGAACCGGTCTGATGCTGATATTCCCGGCGCACATGAACCGGGTGTTGGTATTTGATAATAAATCCGGTAACGTCACGGTCGAGCCGGGTATCAACTACGGTAAGCTGCAGCAGACATTGCAAACCCATGGACGTTTCTTGCCGCCGTACCCGGCCAGCATCGAATATTCCACGGTCGGTGGCGCTATCGGCAACAACGCTAGTGGCGAGAAGTCCATCAAGTATGGCGATACGCGTAATTTCGTCAAGACGTTGCGTGTGGTGCTGGCTAACGGTGAGATCATCGAGACCGGACGTATCAACAAACGGGAGCTCAATAAGAAGCTTGGCCTGTCGACCTTCGAGGGTGAAGTCTATCGTGGTATGGACGCGCTGCTGGAAGAATACGCTACGGTCATCGACGCCATGCCTCGGCCGGTGACAAAGAATTCGGCCGGTTATGACCTGCGCGATATCCGCCGCAAGGATGGTTCGTTCGATCTGACGCCATTGTTCGTCGGTAGCCAGGGCACGCTCGGTATCGTCACTGAAGCCACCATGCAGACCGAACCTGAAAACCCTGAGACTATCCTGTATGCCGCATTCTTCACCAGCCTGCAGGATGCCGCCAAAGCGATCTCCGAACTGCGTGAGATGCCCGACAAGCCGAGTGCCATCGAGATGGTGGACGAACAGCTGCTACGCTTGGTGGACCAGTTGAGTCCGAACCAGCTCAAGGACCTGCTACCGCATCCGCTACCAAAGGTCGTATTGCTGGTGGAGTTCGATAACGGCCATCCACGGACCGGCAAGAAGATTGCCAAGCAGGTGGCTAAGATTTTTGAGAAGCACGCCAACGACTTCCAGCAGGAGACCACGCCGGCTGAGCAGGCCAAGTTGTGGCGTATCCGCCATGCTTCGGCGACGTTGTCGGCACATGCCGAAGGCAACCTGCGGGCCGTACCGGTCATCGAGGATGGCGTGGTCCCGCCGGACCAGCTGGAAGTGTACGTAACGGGCATCTACCAGCTGTTCAAGAAATACCAGCTGAACGTGGCTGTCTGGGGTCATGCCGGTGATGGCAACCTGCACGTCCAGCCGTTCCTGGACCTGTCGCAGCTTGGCGACCGCCAGAAGCTGTTCCGTCTGATGGATGAATATTACCGCTTCGTCATCAAGCTGGGTGGTACGACGTCCGGTGAGCATGGCGATGGCCGTCTGCGCGCGCCATACCTGCCGCTGGTGTATGGCGTGGAAGCTTACGAAGTACTCCAGAAAGTGAAATCGATCTTCGATCCTTATAACATCCTTAACCCGGGCGTCAAATTCGACACGACGCTCGACGACTTGAAGACCATGCTGCGCCAGGAATATTCGCTTGGCAACCTGCATGACCATCTGCCACGCACCTGAGGTATCTGAACGAGCATGCAACCGACTATCAACACCGTCACTTCCGTTTACGCGAGCGTCCAGCATTTTCTGTATGACAACCCGGACTATATTTTCAACACGATCGGCGCCATCGGCGCCACGCTGATCCTGTTCGGGTTTTATCGTACCAGTATCGGCCGCTGGACCAACAAGTCGCTCTGGTACGAGCTGGACAACGTCATCGGCCCGTTGCTGATGATCGTCTACGCGCTGCATTACCAGACGTATGTGTCAATCGTCATCAACACCGTCTGGGTGTTCGTGGCGTTCCGCGGCCTGATACCGTTCGCTGAGCGCTATGGTGCCCGATTAAGCCGCAAAGCCCGCTTGAAGCAGCGCTTCAACCACTTGCTGGGCCGGGACTGACGCTTCATCGATGGTTCGCCGCCCCTTGAGTTTTCGCGTGTAAAAGCGTATTATTATTGAGAAATCACTTGCGGACGTGGCGGAATTGGTAGACGCGCTACTTTGAGGTGGTAGTGGCCGCAAGGCTGTGGAGGTTCAAGTCCTCTCGTCCGCACCATGATCAGCAATCGTTATAACTGTCAGTATCTAACAAGGTAGTGACAGTTTTTATTCCCGGGACGGTCCGCAATGCGGCGTAGGGAACGACGATGACTGTCGAACGTCACGGGCTATGGGGGGGTATGGCAGGTGGGCCGGTGTCGGCCTTGGACGTTAGTCCATGGTGCGGTAGCCGATTGGAAATTCCCGGTATATCCGACCCTGGCTGTGCATCAGCTCGGCCACCTCCTCATGGTGTTTCCCGAATTTCGCGACGGCCGCTGCGAGCTCGCGCTGCATGAGTATGACCGTGTCACGTGCCGCCCTGCCGTTGTGCCGGTGGCCATTCACCGGAGTGATCTTGGTCTTCATCAGTCCTCGATTCTGTTCAGCTGCCAGCCGGCAGCCTGCCGTCATGACGCATGTCCCGGTGTCGCGTGGCTCTACATCTGTTGCCCGTGCGCTCAATAGTATAGATACGGCAGCAATTTGGCAATCCCGGAGCATCCGTATTGTCTTGTATCTTCGGTCGCGCTCGTGTATGATAATCAGGTCGGGCGATTAGCTCAGTTGAGTCGCAGCTTCAGCTGCATGAATAGAAATAGCACCTCGGTGCTCTAAGCCAACTGTATTTTGCCCGTCGCTTCACGATCAGGGCGA
>JALQUD010000029.1 GCA_023268595.1 Candidatus Saccharimonadia bacterium | reverse complement strand
AAGGCTGAAGACACGGCGGAAGCCGTTGAAAAGGCAGGGAAGTAACATCATGGCAGTCGAACTCCAATTCGAAAAGAAACCGCGTATCATCCAGTTGTTCACCGATTCATTGATAATGATCGGTCGCAGCAGCCGCCATATCATCCGCAATACTGACCAGCTGCTAGGCACGTTCTTCCAGCCAATCATGTTCCTGCTGTTGTTCTCGGCCATCTATGCGAACGCCATCAAAGGTTTGCCGGAAGATGTAACATACTTGCAGTTCCTGATGGCCGGCATCATCGTCCAGACGGTGGCTTTCGGCTCGACCACCACGGCTATCGCCGTCAGTAATGACCTGCAGAAAGGCATCATCGACCGCTTCCGTTCCTTGCCGATGTCGAACCTGGCAGTGCTGACCGGCCATGTCATCTCCGACCTGTTCCGTAACGGTCTGTCCACGGTCGTGATGATCGTGACCGGTCTGATACTCGGGTTCCGTAGTAACGCTGGCGTGACCGAGTGGCTGGCAATCATCGGTATAATCGCATTGTTCACACTGACATTCAGCTGGCTGGCTGCCATCATGGGTGTCCTGTCGAAGAGTGTTGAGGGCGTGCAATGGCTGACGTTCGTCATCGTCTTCCCGCTGACCTTTGCCAGTTCGGCATTCGTGCCTACCGAAGGCATGAACCGCTTCCTGCGGGCTTTTGCGGAGAACCAGCCGATCACGCATATCATCGAAGCTATCCGCTCGCTGATGCTGGGAACGCCGATCGGTAACCATGGCTGGCTGGCCGCCGTGTGGTGTGTCGGTATCATGGTGATCGCCGTACCGCTGGCCGCATTCTTGTTCAAACGCCGTTCTACCGTCTAGGCTGATGCCCGACCGAATAATTAAAGAAGACCCACTATGGCGTGGGTCTTCTTTAATTGCATATCTAGCACATGCGGCCTAGGCTACATGGCATCCATCTCGTCCGGGTCGGGTAGATTGCGGTCGTTCTGATCCATGAGGCGGATCCGATCCATATCGTCGTCGTTCAGTGCGAAATCAAAGACGTCGATGTTGCTTTCGATGCGCTCCGGCGTGACCGATTTCGGTATGACGACCATGCCTTCCTGGATGTGCCACCGCAGTACGATCTGGGCAGGTGTCTTGCCGTAATGTTCGGCCAGCTCGTTGATCGTAGTGTCTTCCAGCACGTCACCGCCGCGTTTGAGGGGACTATAGCTTTCTACCTGGATGTCATTCTTGGCGCAGTAGCCGCGCGTCTCGATCTGCTGCATATGCGGGTGGAGTTCGATCTGGTTGACTGCCGGGACGACTTCAGCACCACCGGCCGTCAGAGCCTCCAGGTGGGTCGGTTTGAAATTGCTGACGCCGATAGCGCGGACCAATCCTTCTTCGTATAGTTCTTCGAGCGCCAGCCAGGTCTCCACGTACTTTGCCTGGGCGGGTACCGGCCAGTGTATGAGGTACAGGTCGACATAGTCCAAGCCAAGGCGTTCCAGGCTGGCCTTGTAGGCTTTCTTGGCGTTGTCGAAACCGTGGTCAGCGTTCCACAACTTCGTGGTCAGGAAAATCTCCTCACGGGGTATACCGCTTTCGCGGATAGCTTTGCCGACACTCTCCTCATTACCGTAGGCTTTGGCGGTGTCGATGAGCCGATAACCGGCTTTCAGGGCCTGTGAGATGGCTTGTTCGACTTCTTCGCCGGCCTTAGCTTCCCAGACACCAAGTCCGATCTGCGGCATGACGAGGCCGTTATTGAGTTTTATGGTAGGTACATCAGTCGATGAGGCCATGACGGGTAACTCCTCTTAGTTCATCAGTTTCCAGGCCTCACTATACAGCAGCTTTTCGTCGTGGCATGTAAGATTCCTCACCGCATCACGCCATGTGCACCGGATGTACGCTAGCCGTTACATTCCGTGGCTATCGTCGTTGACCATTATGCTCAACGGTCGGTACAGTCGTCCGTGAGCCGGTTTAGGACACGAACAACGAAAGGGGGATGATGGAATGACGATCATGACCGGGCAGGAACCGACATATACGGTCCGCGGCCATAAACCATACGGTTTGACTGCGGGCGCACCGCTCAAGCTAATGGACGTGCGCGATAGGCCGCGTGAAAAATTATTGAGCAAAGGCCAGAGTCATCTGACCAGCCGGGAATTGTTACAGGTCATCGTCGGCAGCGGTATCAAGGGTAACGATGTCGGCCGCATAGCCGACGATCTGCTGGTGGTCATGGAAGATTCGTTGGCCCGACCGACCGTGGACCGGCTTACGCAGGTCCGTGGGGTCAGCCACGCTACCGCCGCCAGATTGGTGGCCGGGTTCGAGCTGGCCGACCGCCTGTCGGCCGTAGGCACGAAGATCGTCGACGAGGATGATGTGCTCGGTCTGTTGGCTGGCATCCGCCACAAGAAGCAGGAGCATTTCGTGGCTATCACCGTCGATGGTGCGCAGCGGCTCATCGCCCGCCGTACCATAACCGTCGGAACGCTGAACGCCAGTCTGGTCCACCCGCGCGAGGTCTTCGCGGCAGCCATCACCGACCGCGCCGCCGGCATCGTGGTGGCCCACAACCATCCTGGCGGATCGCTGGAGCCAAGCGGGGCGGATATCGTGGTTACCAAACGCCTACGCGCCGCCGGTGAACTGCTGGGCATACGCTTATTGGATCACATAATCGTCACCGCCGGAGCACATCGTGCAATAGAACCGTCGGATTGAGACTGGCGACCATGCCGTATACTGGTAGTGATATGAGTACGATCACATGCAACCAATGCGGCGTGGAAATTGAAGTCACTGCCGCACTCCAAGGTCAGATAGAGCAGCAGGTGTTGGCTGCGGAGCGCCAGCGGCACACGCGTGAGCTTGCCAAGCTCAAGGCGGAGACAGAAGCCGCCGCTAAGCAGGAGCGCGAGCAGGCCGCCGAAGTTGCCCGTAAGCGCCTGGAAATCGAGCGGAGCTTCTTAGCCGAACAGGCCAAGAGTGACCTTGAACTGGCTAAGCAGCGGCTGGAAGCGCAGATGGCCGGTGAGCAGAAAAAACACGCCCAGCAGCAGGAGCTGACGGTCAAGGCACTCAAAGAAGACGCCGAAACCGAGAAGCAACAGAACAAAGAGCTGCGCGAACAGCTTAACCAGCTCATGCAAAGCCTGCGCGAAGAGAAGAAGGCCCGTGAGAATGCCGAACTCGACGCTCAGAAGAAGTTGGCCGCAGAAGAAGCCAAGATCCGCGATGAAGTGCAGAAGACAGCTGACGAACGGCAGCGACTCAACCTTGCCGCCAAAGAAAAGACCATCACTGATTTGCAGAAAGCACTTGATGAGGCGCAGCGCAAAGCCGCCCAAGGCTCGCAACAGCTCCAAGGTGAGATCATGGAGCTCGACCTGGAAAACGCGCTGTCCGATGTGTTCCGTGATGACGATGTCGCGCCGGTCCCGAAAGGTGTCAACGGTGCGGACATCGCCCACACCGTCCGCAGCCCACGCGGTACTGACTGCGGCCTCATCCTCTGGGAAATCAAACGGACGAAGAATTGGACCGACGGCTGGATTCCCAAGCTGAAAGAGGACGTCCGTAACGCCCGTGCCGCGGCGGCCATCATCGTCACCGAAGCCATGCCCAAGCAGCTGGACCAGGATATGGGACAGTTGCACGGTATCTGGATCTGTCGGCCACAGCTGGCTATCGTACTAGGGACATTGCTCAGGGAGCGGTTGCTGGCCGTGGCCCGGCAGAAGGCACTGGCCGATAACCGCGGCGACAAGGCAGACGCCTTGTACAACTTCGTTACCAGCCACGAGTTCGTGCATCAGGTGGAAAGCATGGTGGAGACATATCAGGAAATGAACCAGCAAGTCACCAAAGAGCGCGCGGCGTTTGAGAAGCTATGGTCACAACGCGAGAAGCAGTCTCAGAAGCTGCTGCTTGGCACGGCTACCATCATCGGCAGCATGCAAGGGCACATAGGGCAGGCGAGTATGCCGCGTATCAAAGGATTGGACTTGCTGGAAACCGGCGACGACTAGGCCGGCTACCGCTCCTGCTCGGATAGTTCATTCGTCAGAAAGTCGATACGCTGGATTTCCGGCACACGTTCAAGACCGTCGTACATATCTTCCATGATGCCATCGAGGTTCGTGCGGCGCATAGTGATCTTAACGACCGTTCCGCCGATTGCTAGCAGATTGGTATCGTAACGGCGGGACTCGGGATAATTAATCGTCATGGTGTATTCCTCGGCTGCGTCATACACCGAGAACGACTCCTTGACGAGCGGGCCGGTCGTCATGCCAACTCTCGTGATAGCGTATCGGGCTGATGGTATATTATCGCTTTCCGAACCTACGCTGCTATAACCGCTGACGTCCACGTGCGACGGCATCGTCGCATGCTTGAACCTCTTTTCGTCGAACGCGCGCAATTGATATCTGGTGAGTAATAGTGCGCCGCGGACTTTCTGTAGCGTGCCGGCAGTTAAGCCGCGCAATTCATCGTTGGGTGGTCCGGTGTCATTATTTGGCGCTTCATCGACGTAGTGATATCCCCACGACGCATGCAACGTTCCGTGGTCGAGTAGCAGCCGGTCGGCCTGATCCTGCAATCGGCGGAGTGTCGGCTGGTTTTGCTCGTAATACGCGAAGTTATACCGAAACGGTAGTTCCATATTCCTGGTTATACGCTGAAACCACCCAATGACCAAGCATGGGCGGTTTCGAGGACGGGCGAGAACTACGGAAATGTTAGCGAACGGCGGTCAGCTCGATGTCGAACACTAGGTCGCTGTTGGCAGGGATGTTGGCGCTCGGTGATTGTGAACCGTAAGCCATGGCGGCCGGAATGACCAGACGGCGGGTGCCACCGACCTTCATGCCTGGAACGCCCTTGGTCCAGCCTTCGATGACGCCGCTGAGCGGGAAGCTGATGGCTTGGCCAAAATCGTGTGAACTCTGGAAGATCGTGCCGTCCTGGCACAGGGCGCCGGTGTAGTGGGCGGTAACGGTGGCGCCTTCCGGCACTACCGGTCCGGTGCCTTCAGCCAGGTCGATGACCTGAAGCTCGGTGACTGGTCCGGTCGGTGTGAAGTTTGCAAGTTTGGTGCCTTCGAGGCGTGGTTGGTCTTGGTTCATACTTCCATCATACACCACGGGCCGGACGCTTGGCGTCGCAGAGCTACGGGGTGGTATGCTTGATGTGATAAAAGGAGGCGCGGCATGAAAGATAGCAGGGAAGACAGGACGGAGGACCAGATTGTATTAGCAGTCATCGAAGGGACGACGCGCGTACAGCGTGAATCGATCAAGGCCAGCCGGTATATCGCCGAATCCGCTGCCAAGCGCAACGACGTCGAGGTCATCTTCGTCGATCCGGTCGACTTCTCGTTCCCGGGTGATGGCAATGACCCCGAGGGCAAGGACCCGCGGTACTCCGAGATAACCGCCAAGGCTGACGCGTTCTTCGTGGTCGTACCGGAGTACAACCATAGCTTCCCGGGTTCGCTCAAACGTATGCTAGACAGCGAACTAGCTAATTACAATCATAAGCCGGTCGCTTTCGCCGGGGTGTCGAGCGGCGGATGGGGCGGCACGCGAGCGGTCGAATCGTTGGTGCCGGCAGTGCGCGAGACCGGACTGGTCGCGATGTCCTGGGATATTTTCTTTCCACGCGTACAGGATCTGTTCGACGAGCAGGGTGTGCTGCGCGACGAGTATACGGACCGCTATGCCAAACATCTGCACGAATTGCTGGATGAGCTGGTATGGTTCGCCCGGATGCTCCGCGAAGCGCGGCACCGGCAAAACGGATGACCACGCAACAATAGTGTCAGGTCGTGCTGACATATATCGGCCATAACAGTGGATATAGTGACGCTTGTGAGCTATCATTAAAAGCAATATGAGTGACAACAACGAGGGATTGGCGCACATCCTTGTCGTCGATGACGATAAGATGATCGCGCGGGCTCTGACCTTGGGTCTGGAGCAAGAAGGGTATAACGTAACGAGCGCACACTCGTCGCAAGAAGCTATAGCATCTGCCGAGAGTGAGCATCCGGCATTGGTCATACTGGATTACAGCCTGCCCGATGAAGACGGGGTCAGTGCGCTGCGCCGGCTCCGCCAGCTGCCATGGGCGGCTGACTTGCCGGTCATCATCGCTTCCAACGTATACGATGTCGACATCATCAACGCCATCATGACACTTGGCGTGCAGGACTATGTGCTTAAGAATGACGTCAAGATCGAGGATATCGTAGCCCTCGTCGGCAAGTATGTACCGTCGCCGGGCGCAACATCGGTGGAAGCCGGAGACTGAGCAGGTGAATCATGGCAGGGTGGGGACGAAAGGGCTGACTTCCGCTGAGCGGGACCAACCTTCGTTGCTCGGTCCGTCCACTGGTCACAGGCCGCTTGTGGGTTATGCCGTCAAGCTGTCGGTCACATTACTGCTAGGAATCGCATTGAGTGTCATCTCGGTCGTGTCGGCGGCAGGGATCTATAAGGATATCATTCGCTCACGAGCCGATGGTATAGCTTCGGCACTGGACGCTCGTACGGTGTCGGCGGTCGGCGACGCTGCCGTTGATACCGAGCAGGCCCGTCTCCAGCGTTCGGAGCTCCAACAGCGTGTCAATCGGATAGCTGAGGCTAACGATGATGTGGCTAGCCTGACGTTGGTCCGCAGTGACGGTTCGGGTGGATTGTACTATCTGGCGGGTACTGGTGAGTCTGGCAGCCGGCTTTCCGGTCAGACGTATCGGGGAGACCCGGTACCGGTATCACAGGTGTTTGATGACGGGCATGCTGTGGTCTCCGGACCGTCCGGCGAGGGCCGTGCCAGCCGGTTGTCGGCCGCCGCACCGATATTCGACGACTCGACATACCGCATGCCAGCAGTGCTGGTGCTGGAAGTGCCAGCCGCCACTTACGGCTTGGCGTTGGTCTTCGCGGCCGCGGTACCATTGTTGCTGATGAGCCTGGTAGTGGTCATGCTCACCACGCGTCACCGCACGCGCCGTCGGCGCGAAGCCGGTGTCAACCTCAGGGCGGAGATGATATCCATCGCTTCCCATGAGATCCGTACGCCGTTGACCGGATTGCGCTGGAGCGCCGAGAACCTGCTCAGCAAGAAGCTGTCGCCTAAGGTGATGCAGCATTCGCTGGAAATCATGTATGACAGCGCGATGAGGCTCAACGACAGTATCGAGGACATCCTGCAGCTTGCCAGCATGGAAAGCGAGAAATCCCGTCGTCTGGTGCTTAAGCCTGCCGACCTGCGCACCATGCTGGACGATATCGCAGCCGTACAGCGGCTGCCGGCCGAGCAACGTGAGCTGACCATGGAGTTTTCCAAGAACTGGCCCAAGGAGCTGATAGTCCCGTGCGACCAACGTCGGCTCAAACGCGTATTCAACAATATCGTCAGCAACGCCATCAAATACAGTGAGCCGGCTTCTACTATCACGATCGGCTACGGCCGTACCAACGATGGTAACCATATCATCTATGTCCAGGACCGGGGCATCGGTATCCCGGCCGATGAGCAGGATAAGGTCTGGTCCGGTTTTTACCGCGCGACCAACACCGCCGACCGTGATGTCAATGGTACCGGCATGGGGCTATACCTGTCCCGCGCCATCGTGGAACAGCATGGTGGCCATATGTGGTTGGAATCCGAAGTTGACAGGGGTACCATCATGTTCGTAGAGTTGCCGGACGAACCGATGGACATTTCCTGACTGAGAACCAAAGTTGTTCAGTGGTATACTTGAGGCTGCATAAAGGGGGCGTATGATCGAAGTCAGGGATCTGGTGCGTACATATGGTAAGCAGGGACGCAAAAGCAGTGCGTTCCAGGCGCTGAATGGCGTCAGTTTCCAGGTGCCGACCGGCTCGACGGTCGCCATCGTCGGTAAGAGTGGTTCCGGAAAATCAACGCTGATGCACCTGCTGGGCGGCTTGGATAAGCCGACGAGCGGTGATGTGCTGATAGATGGTACGTCGTTAAGCAGCATGCGCCGGCGGGTCGCCGACCGCTTCCGCGCCCAGGATCTGGGATTCGTTTTCCAATCATTCTTCATAGAACCGGGGCAGACGTGTTACCAGAATGTCGTGCTGCCGCTCGAGATAAACAAAATCGCCCGTTCCAAGCGCAAGGCCTTGGTCGAGCGCGCGCTGGACCAGGTCGGACTGACCGATAAACTGAAATCAAAAGCCGGAACGCTTTCTGGCGGCCAGAAACAGCGGCTGGCTATCGCGCGTGCCATCGTGCACAGCCCGCGTATCATCATGGCCGACGAGCCGACCGGCAACCTGGATAGTGCGACCGGTGAAAAGATCATCGAGCTGCTATTCGGTCTTAACAAACAGCTCGGCTGCACGTTGATCATTGTGACGCATGATGCTGAACTGGCGGCTCGCTGCCAGTACCGGGTGGAGATAAAAGACGGCTCGGTCGTCGGTCTCCATCAGGCCGCGCGGACGGCCAGACGGCCGGCGCCGCCCACATCATCAACTCCCCGGGGCAATGCCGTCGCAGCACCTAGGACCAGGAGGGTCATCCAATGAAGCCGCTTGATGTCATACGTCGGAGTGGGCGCAACCTGCGCCAAGCCAAGATCAGGACGTTGCTGACGGCCTGTGCCTTGGCGGTAGGCGGTTTCACGCTCACGCTCACACTGGCGGCTGCCAATGGTGCACGTGCATATAGCCAGAAAGTCATCGACGCTAATTTCGATCCGCAGGCCCTGATCGTCGCCAAGGATAAGGCTGTCTTTGGTGATTCCCAGTCAGATCAGCAAGGACCGCAGGAGTATAGCGCCGGTTCCACGACCAACGCTGCTTCGGTCAAACTGCTAAGCGACCAGGACATCCAGTCGATTGCCAAGGTGCCGCACGTCGAACAGGTCTCGCGGCAATATAACCTGAGCACACTGTACATAACCCGTCCCGACAATGCCAAACGGCTGACCGGCGCCATCAATATCCTGAGCCCGGCTCAGAAACTGAAACTGTCGGCCGGCTCGCTTACGGGCGGGCAGGGAGCTATCGGCAAGGGTCAGGTCGTGCTGCCGGACAGTTATCTGTCGCCGCTCGGTTTCAATTCACCGACATCCGCCATCGGTCAGCAGCTGGTCTTACAGGTCGCCGGACCAGGCTTCGGGGCGCAACGGCCGTCACAGGCCTTCACGTTCACCATTGCCGGTGTTTCCACTAAGTCGGATCTGGACATCAGCTTCACTAACGTCGGTCCGTTCATCGGCGAGGAAGACGGCCAGGCCATCAATCTGTATGCCAATGGCAAGGAAGCCGCCGAGCGCGGTGTGCCGACCGTGATCATCAAAGGCGATGGCACCGACACGGCGCTCATAAAAGCCGACCTTGAGCAGGCCGGATATCAGGCCCGTACTTCGGCCGACCTGCAATCGCTGTTGGATCAGGTCATCCAGGTCATCCAAGTCATCATCCTGGTCTTCGGTTCCATAACCTTGGTGGCTTCGTTCTTCGGTGTGGTCAATACGCAGTATATATCCGTCCTGGAGCGCACGCGTGAGATCGGCCTCATGAAAGCGCTTGGCATGCGGCGTGCCACGGTCAGCTGGCTGTTCATCATCGAGGCTACCTGGATCGGTTTCATCGGCGCCGTCCTTGGTAGCGTCGCCGCTATCGCGACCGGCATCGCCCTTAATCCGTGGATCAGCCAGAAAATCAATTTCGGTGATGAACGGTTATTGATATTCCAACCATCGCAGATAGCGCTCCTCATCGTGTTCCTGATGTTCGTGACTACCATAGCCGGCCTGCTGCCGGCACGGAAAGCGGCTAAGCTCGATCCGATCGCTGCGCTGCGCACCGAATAGTATAAGTGGTATACTAGCCTGTAATGGCGGTTAAGATACGCAAGGGTAAGTCTTCGCAGAACGTAGCTTCGGAGGAACGGCACGGACCGGCGCTCAGACGCGCCGGTCGTCGCTCCTGGCACCAGCTGGTTGCCGCCCTGGTCATCCTGGCTGGTTCCGGCTTTTTGTCCTGGCAGATAGTCAGCGGCGCGAAT
>JALQUD010000028.1 GCA_023268595.1 Candidatus Saccharimonadia bacterium | reverse complement strand
GATGAATAATCGGCTTACGGCCACCGGACTCCCAGGGTCGTCCGGCTTCGGTTCGGGGTTTGCCACCGGCAAACCCGTTCGAATCCCCTTCGCCTCCACACACATAAAAAGACCTAAGCTTTCGCCTAGGTCTTTTTATGTGGTGCAGGGAGAGGGATTCGAACCCCCGAAGGCTGAGCCAGATGATTTACAGTCACCCGTGTTTGACCGCTTCACTATCCCTGCTTGTCTATGTACTTGGAGCCGCCTGTCGGATTCGAACCGACGACATTCAGTTTACAAAACTGACGCTCTAACCAACTGAGCTAAGGCGGCGCGTCGGTTGATGTGACAATCTGCCGCACCAAGATAACAGGAGTAAGTGTACCAAAAAGGTTCGGACAGGGCAATAGATTGTGCAATGTAGGACGTCGATTGAAAGCGTTGCCATGCGGGCATCGCTATCCAGGCTGTCGGGGCTATCAGACGACGACGCGGCGTGGACGTACCATACGCTTGGGGCGGCCGGCGGGCATGATCAGTTTCTTGAGCCGGTCTTCGATGATGTCGGCTTCGGCCATCATGCCGTTGGTGACGTAAGCTTTCTGTAGCAGGCTGAGCGTTTCCTTGTTGGGTTCCAGCTCGGTCGCCTTTTCAAGTTCGTGGAGCATCAGCTTGTCGTTGCCGAGCTTTTCCTGGACTTTGGCGTAGGCCACATGGCGCGCCGCCAGACCGTCTTCCAATTTCAGAGCTTGCTCAAAGGCGATGGCCGCTTTCTCGTAGTTTTCAGTCTCATAGTAGATCAGTCCCAGGTTGTGCAGGCTGGATGGTGTCGACTCGATGCTGGAAGCAATTTCGAAACAATCGATGGCATCACGGTATTCCTTCTGCTTGGCGTAGAGGATGCCCAGGCGGTTGTAGGCTGCCGCGTTCTTCTCATCGATCTTGAGGATGGTCAGCAACGCCTTCTCGGCACGTAGGAAGCGGTTCTCGCGCATACCCTGGTGGGCTATGTCCCAGAGTTTGCCCAGCCGGTCACCGACTTTGCGGGAGACACCGGCGAACTCATCGTCGTGAACGGTCAGGTTCGTGTATGCAAGCACAGCAAAAGCTGCGATGATCAGTAGTTCTAGCATATTGCTCCATTATAGCAGAGTCGTAATTATCACAGGGATAGCATCAGATTGGTGAGCGTCAGCTTGGCCTGGCCGCTGACGGCATAGGCTTTCTGGGCATCGTAGGCGGCCTGGCGGATACGGTGCCATTGCCGGATGGACTTATCGAGTGCGACCGGATCGGTGGAGTTTTTAGCGCTGCGCTCCAAGGCGGTCCGGGCCATGTGCTGCAGGATGAACAGGACGTGCAGCGCCTCGGATTTCTGCTTGCTGAGGCTGTCCACGACCGTCAGGCGCTCGAACTGGCTTGATTGGAGTAACCTGCGGGCGGTGTCGACGGCGCTGCGCATCGGGTGGTCGGTATCATTAAGCAGTGCGTGGGCTAGACCTGGCAGGCCTCCGGCCAGGGACAATGCGCGCTGGACTTCCGCGGCCTCATGGCCCGACCCGGTGAAGAACTCCAACAGCTCCGCCGGAGCAGCGGGATGGACCGCCATGACCTGGCTTCTGGACCGGATGGTAGGCAGGACCGATTGGTCGGATTCACTGGTCAGGATGAAACTGGTCAGTTCTGGCGGCTCTTCCAGCAGTTTGAGCAAAGCGTTCTGAGCCTCTTCCGACATGGTGTGCGCGTCATGGATGACGATGATGCGCTGGTTGCCGCCGGTCTGCCGTAATCTGGTGAAGTGCCGGAGCTGCCTCACTGACTCTATGCTGATGCCTGTCTTGCCTTTTTCGGCGGTCACCAGTTTGAAGCCGGGATACTCGGCCAGGTTGGCCACATCTATGCCACTTCTGGCCGCCGCTACATAGTGGGCCGTGAACAGCTTACCGACCCCTTCCGGGCCAGTCATCAATAAGGCATGATGCGGCTGGGATAGGAACGCGCTGATGGCATTGTGGGTGTGTCGGTGTAGAGCGATGTCCGGCATGGCCGCCTACCTGACCCGGTTCTGGAATTCCTCGGGTACGGCGGACTCGAACTGGTGGTGGCTACCATCCGGCAGATTGATTTCCAGTTTGGCGGCGTGTAAGAATAGGCGGTCGGCGGACTCCCCTCCGTACAATACGTCACCGATGATCGGGTGTCCCTGGGTAGCCAGGTGGACACGGAGCTGATGGGTCCTGCCGGTTTTAGGCTGGAGCTCCAACAGGCTGTACCCGTTGCCCGTCTGCATGGTGCGGTAATATGTCTGGGCCGGTTTGCCATTGGCACCTACCCGGAAGCTGGCCGGAGCCTTGGGGTTGCGCTCAATCGGCATGTCGATGATAGCTTCGCCCGGATTGAGCTGTCCTGGGACTACCGCCAGATATGTCTTGGTTACCAAACGGTCGTGGAATTGCTTCTGCAGGAAGGACAAGGCTTCCGGCGTCTTGGCGGCTATGATGACGCCGCTGGTGCCTCGGTCCAGGCGGTGGACGATACCCGCCCGTTCGCCATCCATGTGGCTGATCCGGCTCCGTACGAACGAGGCAACCGTGGCTTCGACGTAGCGTACGCCCTTGTTATGGGTCAGCAGGCCGGCTGGTTTGTCGATCACGATGCAATCGGCATCCTCGTACAGGACTTGCAGCTGGATGTCGGGTACCTCGGGCTGGTCGGCCTCATCATAATCAATGAAAATCGTATCCGCATCGCGAAGTTTGTAGCCTGGCTTGCTCGGTTGGCCGTTGACGGTGACCTTGCCGCTGTCGATGAGGGCCACTGCGTAACCGCGCGACAGGCTCGGCTTTTCACGCACCACGTACTGGTCAAGGCGCAGGCCGGCCTTGCGGAGCATGAAACCGGTGACTTCGGACATGTTTTCTTCACCGCCCATGGCTTCCCAGAGTTGCTCGCGCCAGATTCGGCGGTTGGCCTGAGCTGGAAGCCCGGGGTCATGGACGATGTATTCGTCACCTTCCCGGCCGATGACCAGGACGGCGTGGTAAGCGTTACCCAGGTCGCCATTGAGGATGCGGCCGTCAAGTGTCACCGAGACAAGCCGGCCCTCATCCAGCATGGTGTCGATGTCCTTGAGCTCGGCTTGCTGCGTCAACGGTCGGACCGTGGCCAGGAACGTTGTCAGGTACACTCCGAGGGCCTGCAGGTTGGAGTGCTCGGCATACCATTCGACCTCTTCATTATCGTATAACTCGTACAGGTAATCCTTGCCTTCGCTGGCCAGACGGCGGTAGTTGAACGGTTCATAATGCTTCACGCCAAGTCCGAAGTCATTGGCCAACAACGTCAGGGCGCGGACGGTCCAGACCTTGCGCTGCGGGCGATGGCCGGACAGTAAGTCCAGCTCTTCCCAGTCCAGCACCTTGTGGGTGAAGTGGTCCACCACCATCTTGTAGACGGCCAGCATGCTCCTGCCACCATCCGGATGGTTGGCGAAGAACGGTACGTCCGGTATCTGATTCATGTCGTTGGTCTGCCCTCCCATTACGCGCGTAACCCTACGGCTTTCTGGACCGCGTGCAGCGTGTTCCTTGCCACGGTTCCCATTGCTTCTTCATCGGCTTCCAGCTTGGCGTACAACGCCTTGGAGTCCACGGCTGCCAACTGTTCCTGGAAGCCTGATAAAAAGTCCCTGACCAGATCGGCTACTGATGATTTGAGCTCTCCATAGCTGGACTTGCCTTCCCATTCGACGGCGACATCGGCGATTGGCTGGCGGTTGAGCAACGAGTATATCTCCAACAGGTTGCTGATGCCTGGCTGGCTGGCGTAGTCGTAATGGATGGAGCCGACCGAGTCGGTGGCGGCGCCCATGACCTTCTTGGCGGCCGCGGCCGGATCATCACCCATGAAGATGATGCCCTTTCCGGACTCGTCGCTTTTGCTCATCTTCTTCGTGGGATCCTGGAGGTCGCGGATTCGCAGGCCCTGGTCCTTGCCAAAGAACTCATGTTGCTTGCGGACCGGCAGCGGGATGGTCAGAATATCGCCGAACTGGTTGTTGAAGCGCGCAGCGATATCACGGGCGAATTCCAGGTGCTGGGTCTGGTCGTCGCCGACCGGTACGTACGCCGCACCGTATAGTAGGATGTCGGCGGCCATGAGCACCGGGTAATTGAACAGGCCGACACTGATACGGTCCTCGTTGAGTTTGGCCGATTTATCCTTGAACTGGGTCATACGGCCCATCTCGCCCATGCCGGTGAAACAATCGAGTATCCACGTCAGCTCGCTGTGCGCCGGGATATAGCTCTGACGATATATGTGGACGTCCGGATTATGTACCGGCAAGCCGGCAGCCACGAACAGCCGTAGGTTGTGGTCGATCTGGGCCGCTAGTTTGCTGTGGTCTATCGGCGTGGTGAAACTGTGCAGGTCAGGCACGAACAGGTTGACCTGGAACTCGCCGGCTTTGGACGTAGCCATGTCGACGGTTGGCAGCAAAGCTCCGAAGTAGTTACCGATGTGCAGGTCGTTATTGGCCCTCAGGCCGGTCAGGATGACTGGTTTGCTCATATGTAAGTAGTATACGCTATCCTTCCGATTAGCGTGACGCTTATAGGTGTTATTTACAGATGTCCGGCACGCAGCATACCGTTGATGGCGCGTTGCCATGGATCGCTGGGCCGCGGGCGGTACGCCAGGCCGTGCAGTCGTTTCAGTCCCTCCAGGGCGACAGCTAGCGGCAGATGTGGGTCGGTCGGGCTGTCCGCTTCGCTGGCCTCCATCATGATGCCGGCCGGTGCGGTGCCATGGTCCCGGGCGATACGGATGACATGCTCCAATGCGTCAGCCTGCCCTTGGACTGACTTTTGGAACTTGGCTGCCGGATCATGAGCCATCTCGGAGCCATGGGCTACATCAACGATCATACGCCCGTCCGTCTTGTCCAGGGCTTCACGATAGCGCGCCTCCCAGTCCTGTGGCGTCTGGGCATTCTGACCGCCGCGGTACAGCAGTACGACCGGAGCGGCGTCCCTGCCCCGCAGGCCGTTCAGTCTTTCGGCTGCCTGCAGTGCCGGGGTGATGTCACCGTCCAGACCGTTCTTGATGGCCAGCGGTAGTCCGGTGTCGTGCAGCGCGACGGCTTCCATCATGGCCGTGGCACCGATGTTACGGCCACCGATCCATCCGATTGCCAGCGTCTGGCCGTACCGCTCGGCATGCTGCCGGCTAGCCAGTTCGATACTCATGCCCGTGCCCTCGTTAGCCTGTCTGGCCAATGTCGCGTAGGCTTCATGTGGCTCGGTCGTCTCCCGGCCATGCCAGTCATCGGGATTGGTCCGTGGTTTCCAGACTGGTGTACGGTGGGCGACATAGAGACCTTCGGTACCTGCAGTCAAAGCTTTGAGCTGCTGCCCCTCGCTGGCTATGATATCTTCCTGACCGTTCATGGCGCATGGGCCGACGATTGCCACCAGACCTTCCTGACGGCCGGATAGGATTCCGCCGATGCGCTCGCGAGCTAAGCCAATTTCTATGCCCGCGTCCTGCTCCAATGGATACTGTTCGTGAAGTTCCTGGGTCGTTGGTAATTCCGGTGCGTACATCGCCATGCTACTACTCCTGTGCTCATGATGTCGTTCTTGTGCTAACTTGCCAAAGGAACGGATTAAAACTAAAAAAGACCGCTCGTGGCGGTCTCTTCAATGGGTTCATCGTCTTATTATCGGATCTTGGAACGCACAGAACAAACCGCCAGCTGCGGGCTGGTAAACCAATAAAAGAAAACCTGGCTAAGTTTGTTCATTACGCTAACGAGTATACCCAACCCGCTCATTCCCGGTCAACCAAAAAAGCCCCGGAACTTCCAGGGCTTTCTGAGGTGCTTCTAGCAGGCAATTGGATGCGTGCTATGCAAGGCGTAGGCGAAGCGCGGAGGGAATCGTATCGAGATACGATGACCGAGCACTGCAGCATACAACGCAGCAGAGTGCGTATATAGTTGCCTGCCTAGCGTTTGGTGAACTGGCGTTGCTTACGCGCACCCTTAAGACCGAACTTCTTACGTTCTTTCTCACGTGGGTCACGGCTCAGCAGATCAGCACGCTTCAGCGTGCTCTTCAAGTCGCCATTCAGCTCGACCAGAGCCTTGCTGATGCCGAGGCGGATCGCCTCGATCTGGCCATCGTGGCCACCACCGGTAACGACGACGGTGATGTCGTACTTGTTCTCGAGTTCTAGGACGGTGAATGGCTGGTTCAGCTTACCCATCAGGTACTTGCTGTCGGCGAAGTACTCGGTGGCTGGCTTGCCGTTGACGATGATCGAACCCTTGCCGCTCTGCAGGCGGACACGGGCTGTGGCTGCCTTGCGGCGGCCCAGGGCGTAAAAGTAGGTGTTCTTCTCAGCCATTATTTAGTGCCTTTCAGTGAAATCGCTTCAGGCTTCTGAGCCTCATGATTGTGCTGGTCGCCAGCGTAGATCTTGAGGCGGTCCAGACGGCCGTCGCGCAGTTTGTTGACCGGCAGCATGCCGCGGATAGCGTGGCGCAGCGCGTGGGTCGGGTCTTTTACCATCTTCTCAGCCAGGGTAGCCTCTTTCAGGCCGCCCGGGTAGTGGCTGTGGTGGTAGTACATCTTCTTGGTCATCTTGTCACCGGTAACGACCAGCTTGTCGGCGTTGATGATGACGACGTAGTCGCCAGTGTCGATGTGTTGGGTGAACATCGGCTTCTCTTTACCGGTCAGCAGGGTCGCAGCCTTGGTAGCGATACGGCCCATCGGTGCCTGGCTGGCGTCGATGACGTACCAGGCGCGGGTGACTTCTGATGGCTTAGCGCTGTAGGTCTTCATTATTTGTCACCTTTCTCGTCGGCCTTAGCCGCAGGCTTTTCGGCCTTGGCAGGCTTGTCGGCTGCCTTGGTGACCGGAGCCTCTGCCAGGTCGTCGACGAAGCTGACACGGGCCAGCTGTGCGTTGTCGCCGCGGCGCAGACGGGTACGTTCTACGCGCAGGTGGCCACTGGTGCGGCCGTGCAGCTTAGGTGCGATTTCGTCGACCAGCTTGTGGGCGCTGGACAGCGTCTGCAGTCCTGCGATCACCTGGCGGCGGTTATGAAGGTCACCCTTCTTTGCTTTTGTTATCAGTTTCTCGACGTAAGGGACGATTTCCTTGGCCTTTGGCAGAGTGGTCTCAACCGACTCATACTTGACCAGGGAATCGGCCAGGCCCTTGATCAGCGCGTTGCGCTGGTCGCGTTCCCGGTGGAACTTACGCCCTTGGTATCCGTGGCGATGCATGGTTAGAGCTCCAACTCCGCTAATTTAGCTTTGACCTCGTCCAGGGCCTTGCTGCCAAAACCCTTTAGATCACGCAACTCGGTGTCACTAAGGGCGAAAAGGTCCTTGATGACGTGGATGTCGTTGTTGATCAGGGCGTTGGCGGTACGGGCCGACAGGTTCAGGTCTTCGATTGACATGTTAAGTACCGGTAGTTCCTCGGCATTCTCACCAAGGGTGAGCTCTGCTGAGAGGCCTTCCGATACTGGCTCCGGCGACGAGACGCGGGTCTTGCCGGCCAGGGCCGTGTACTGGTTGACCAGGATGGCGCTAGCTTCTTCGAAAGCTTCGCGAGGGGTAATCGTGCCGTCGGTGTCGACGGTGATGATCAGCTTGTCCAAGTTGGTCATCTGACCGACGCGGGTGTTCTCTACTTTGTAGCGTACACGCAGAACCGGGCTGAAGATGGCGTCCAGGGCGATGGCGTCAGTCGCCTTCTTGCTGGAAATCTCTTCGATGGTACGGTAACCACGGCCGACTTCGACGGTCAGGTCCATGATGAAGTTACCCTTGTCGTCGTCCATGGTGGCGATCAGCTGGTCCGGGTTGACTACTTCGACTTTGTCGTTGGTAGCGATGTCAGCAGCGGTGATCGGGCCCTTGCCCTTCTTGCTGATGCGCAGGGTCTGAGCTTCCTCGGCGAACACGCGGAAACGCACGTTCTTGAGGTTCATCATGATGTCGACGACGTCTTCCTTGACACCGGGAACGGTGGTGAACTCGTGGGTGGCACCTTCGATCTTGAAGGTGGTGATGGCCGCACCGGCGATGCTTGACAGCAGTACGCGGCGCAGGGAGTTGCCCAGAGTCATACCGTAACCGCTCTGCAACGGCTCAACACCGAAAGTAGCGCTGGTGGCGCCGTGCTCGTCGACGTTGACGACGCTCGGTGTGTGAATGATGTTAGACATGTATGGTATTCCTCCCCTTACCGTGAGTAGTATTCGACGATTAACTGTTCTTTAATGTCTGGTTCGGCATCATCACGGACTGGTAGGTTGGTGACGGTGACGGTGACTTTCTTACGGTCGACGGTAAGCCATGCGGGAGTGGTGCTCGGAGCTGGGCTGGTTTCGTCGTGGCGCTTGAAGTACTCGGAGCCTTTGCTGTGCTCACGGAGTTCAAGCTTGTCGCCTGCTTTGACGCGGATCGATGGGATGTCGACGCGGACGCCGTTCAACAGGAAGTGGCCGTGGGTGGCCAGCTGACGGGCGGCGCGGCGGCTTGGTGCGAAACCGGCGCGGTAGATGACGTTGTCAAGACGGCGTTCCAGGAACTGCAACAGTACCTGACCGGATTGGCCAGGAACGCGTCCGGCTTCCTTCATCAGGTTTGAGAATTGCTTCTCGAGCAGGCCATACAGGCGCTTGACCTTCTGCTTTTCACGCAGCTGCAAGCTGTACTGGCTGGCCTTCTGAGGACGGCCACCACGGCCGCCTGAACCCTGTCCAGGTGTGTTGCTGCGCTTTACGAGTGCTTTGTGTGCCTTCGGGTGGAGGGCGTACCCTTCACGACGGGACATCTTTACGATAGATTGTGTATCTCGTGCCATATCCGTATCCTAAATGCGACGAGCCTTACGAGGACGCACACCACCGTGCGGCACACCCGTAACGTCTTTAATGCTTTCTACTTGGATACCCAGACCAGGCAATGCGCGCATGGCGGCATCGCGGCCAAGGCCGACGCCCTTGATGTAGACGTCTACCTTACCGAGGCCATAACTCTGCTTGGCGGCGTTGGCTGCCTTTTCAGCGGCGACCTGGGCTGCGTAAGCAGTGCCCTTCTTGGAGCCGCGGAAACCGCAGGCACCGGCGCTGGAAGCGGTCAGTGCGCCACCGTGGGTGTCGGTGAAAGTGATGATAGTGTTGTTGAAAGTCGCCGAAACGTGCATCTGACCTGACGGGACGCTGCGCTTGGCTTTCTTCTTCTTTGCTACTTCTGCCATATATTATGTCCTCGATCCTAGGTCTTTGAAGGAGTCTTCTTAGCGGTACCGCCAACGGTGGTCTTGCGGCCACGGCGGGTACGGGCGTTGGTCTTGGTGCGCTGACCGCGTGAAGGCAGGTTCTGCTTGTGACGCAGGCCGCGGTACGCGTTGATGTCCTTCAGGCGCTTGATGTTGCCGTTGACGATACGCTGCAACTCACCCTCGACGGTGTAGTTCTCGTTGATGAAATCCTGGATGCGGGCGATCTCGTCGTCGGTCATGTCTTTGACGCGTACGGTCGGCTCGACCTTGGCAGCCGTCAGGATGTCGGCGCTCGTCTTAGGTCCGATACCGTAGACATAGGTCAGCGCGACGTGGATCTGCTTCTCGCTCGGAATGGTAACACCGGAAATCCGTGCCATATATAACTCTCCCGTTAACCCTGACGCTGCTTGTGCTTAGGCTTTAATTTGTTGATTACGCGAAGACGGCCCTTGCGACGGACAATGATGTCGTCGGGGCTGATCTTCTTGACACTTGCACGCACTTTCATGCGGATCATGCTCCTGTTTCTCTAGAGTGCATGACACACTGCTTAAAATTGATAATCTGATGCCTTGAAGACATTCACAAAATGGTGCCGTTACAGCACCGTCTTGTGAATGCCCTAAGACTTGCGGTAGGTTATGCGACCCGCATCTTGCCAGCGACGTGAGCTATAATCTGATGGCCGTTTTCCAGCTCAACTTTAAATTGAGTACCCGGTAGGGTCTCGACGATGGTTCCCGTCAACTCAATTACTTCTTTGCTTCCAGCCATAAATATAACCGTCCTAGTATAGCAGTATTTACATTATTTTGTAAAGTGTTGGTTTGGCCCTGGTATCTGTAGCGATTCCAGGGCTTCCGACACAATCAGGACTTGCTTTTCCGCTTGAATGATG
>JALQUD010000027.1 GCA_023268595.1 Candidatus Saccharimonadia bacterium | reverse complement strand
TATTGACCTCTGGAGGACAGAAGTGTATACTCAGCACTTGATTATGAAGAAAGATTTGCACCCCACCAACTACCGCCTGGTCGTCTTTCAGGATCTGAACAACCAGCAGACCTACCTGACCCGCTCGACCGTGGCAACCGAAGACAAGATAAGCCTCGATGGCACTGAGTACCCTTTGGTCAAAGTCCACATCTCAGGCAGCTCCCACCCGTTCTTTACCGGTGAAGAGCGTATCGTCGACATCGAAGGCCGCGTCGACAAGTTCAAGGCCCGTGCCGCTGCCGGTGAAGCCGCCAAGGAGCGCCGCGCCGCTGCAGCCAAGAAACTGGCCGACCGTGCCGCAGCCAAGGCTCAGAAGGCCGACGAGAAGCAGACCGCTTCCAAGACCAAATAAGACTACATTAAGTAGCCTGCAAATCTCACTGCTCTTCCACCAAACCCCGCCATGTGCGGGGTTTTTTGTTTTGCCTGTAGCGCTTGGATATGCCACAATTCTAAGCAAGTAAGCATAAGTGAGACGATATGCACCCCAACCGCAAGACCAGCGCGCCCGAACCTTTTACCTTTGACAACCCCCAGCAATCATCGGCAAGCGGCCGAAACCTGAAAGTCGATATCCGTTGGGTACTCATAGCCCTGCTCGGCCTAGGCCTCATCGCCATGTTGCTAGCCTGGCATCCATGGTCAGCCGGCGCGGACAGCCGCGATCCGCGCACCATCCGGGTCACCGGCCAATCCACGGTGACCGCCGAACCGGACCAATACGTCTTCTCGCCCGTCTATCAGTTCAGCAATGCCGACTCCGCTGCCGCCCTGGACGCCTTAGCTAAGAAAAACCAGTCCCTGCTCGATGGCCTCAAGCAGGCCGGTGCCACCGACAAGCAGATACGCACCAATGCCGACGGCTACCGTAATGGTAGCATCGAGCCATCCATTGCCGTCGGCGAGCCGGCTCCGGGAAACACCGGAACCGGTAGTGGACAACGCAAACAGCTGCCCACCTACAGCCTGCAGCTGACTATCACCGTCACCGACAAAGCGGTATCCCAAAAGGTCCAGGACTACCTGGCGACTACTGCCCCGTCCGGCCCTGTCACGCCTATGGCTACTTTCAGCACCAAGCAGCGTCAGCAATTAGAGGACCAGGCGCGCGACCAAGCCACCAAGGATGCCCGCAGCAAGGCCGAGCAGTCAGCCAAGAACCTGGGCTTCTCACTCGGTAACGTACGCAGCGTCAACGACGCCAGCGGGCTGGGCATCTACCCGATGGCAAAAGGCGGTAGCATGATGGAGTTCGCACCATCGTCCGATACTACGGCCGCCAGCCTGCCGCTCCACCCTGGTGAGAACCAGCTCGATTACTCGGTCGAAGTCGAGTATTATCTGCGCTAGCCAAGGTGCTACCTCTGTGGACGACTGACGCTCCCCTGTTATTTGCTGTATAATGGCCAGTGTATGGATTCCAAAGAACAACAGATGCGCACAGAACTGGCCGGACTGGAGCAGAAATTACAGGATCCGGCCATATACAGCGATAAGAGCTACCCCAAGCTGGCCAAACGGCGCAGCGAGCTGGAGCGCGTGGTCGGTCTGTTCGACACCCGCCAGAACCTGGTCAAGGCCAAGCAGGATGCCGAGGACATCATCAGGGGTGACGATGACGAACTGGCCGAGCTGGCCAAAGCTGAATTGGACGAGATAGACCAGCGCACCATAGAGAATGAGACCGCCCTACAGGAGGCGCTGACGCCGAAGGACCCGAACAACGAGCGTGACGTCATATTTGAGATACGCGCAGCAGCCGGCGGTGACGAATCATCGCTATTTGCCGGAGAATTATACCGGATGTATGCACGCTGGGCCGAAACGCACGACTTCAAGACCGAACTGCTGAGCGAAAGCCCCAACGAGGTCGGCGGCTTTAAGGAAATCGTCTTTGCCATGCGCGGCATTGATGCCTACAAGCATATGAAGTTCGAAGCCGGTGTCCACCGCGTCCAGCGCGTACCCGTCACAGAAAGCCAAGGACGCATCCACACCAGCACCGTCACGGTCGCCGTCCTGCCAGAGGCCGAGGAATCGGACATCGAGATCAACCCCAACGACCTGCGCATCGACGTGTACCGCTCCGGCGGCCACGGCGGCCAGTCGGTCAACACCACCGACAGCGCGGTACGCATCACCCATCTGCCGACCGGCATCGTGGTGGCCATCCAGAACGAGCGCAGCCAGCTCCAGAACAAGGAGACGGCCATGACCATCCTGCGTTCACGCCTGGCGCAATTGCAGATGGAGCAGCATGCCGAGCGCATCAGTGAGCTGAAAGGGCCGAATGAACAAGCTGCCTGGGGCAACCAGATCCGCAGCTATGTGCTGCACCCGTACAAGCAGGTCAAGGACCTGCGCAGCCGTTATGAGTCAAGCGACCCCGATGGCGTGCTGGATGGCAACCTGGAGCCGTTCATCAATGCCTACCTTGACCATACCCTCGGCGAATAACGCTAATATTGACTTTTATTTAAATTTATGTTATTATAGTATAGTTCAGAATCGTTCTGGATGTGTGCCTCCGGGTCTAGTAATACCCATCACGTCGCCTCCGGGTATAGCTCCTTGTGAGCTGTGATGGCAGCCACTTGAAGATGAAACAGAAGTAATCTTCGGTATGTGGTCAGATTTTTGGAGGCACAGTGTACCTTACAGTCGAGACTTTTCTCAAAGCAGCGTCCGCTCTTCCGGAAGGGGGTTTCCTGCCGCAGACCGACATCCGCCTGTACCGACAGCCTAAGGATGGTTTGGAAAATCGCCTCCGGGCGACGCTTCAGTCCATCTCCGACTCCCACAGCGGTGACGTTGTGATTGGCGGATACGCGGCCGATGGCTGGCATCCTTTCATGTACCGTGCATCGAATTGCCGGTCGGGAAGGTACTGGTTTGTTGCCGGGCAGGTTAACGAGGCTATGACCACCGCGAAAAACATCGTGGTTGTCGCCAAGTCGCGTTACTCCGAGTCGAAGGAGGTGACAGCCTTTTGGCTCGACGAGTCCCAGATGATCGCTGATGCGATTATCAAGGGTCTTGCATGGTCAATCGGAGAGCACTGCTTGCCACTGAGCGGTGGTACTGTCTCTACGACGCGAAAGCCACGATTCGTGGAATTCAATGTCGTAATGAGAAACGGTACTACGTACAGCGGCAGTTACGTCCCCCAGGATTGGGTCCAACATGGACTTGATCACTTCGACATGGATCCGGTCAGACAGGCGATTGCCTGGGACTATCACGTCAACTTCGGCTACGCCGAAGTGGTCAGTGTCGATCTGGATCTCCTGGCGGAGCATGACCTTGACGGCCTTGTCCCGCCACTGGCGTAATATCTCGTCACCGTCTGACCAACGCAACGACATGCATTTCATGTTGTAGGTCCGGAATATGCGTATTCTTCCGTTAGTCTGAGCCGCCCTCATGGCCGCCAAGACAGAATACATGCCTGCCGTTTGAGGTGGGGGTTTCGAGTAGTTGGACCGCTTCTGCGATCCACGAGCTTTCAGCTCCTCACCCCACCTCACGGTATATCGTCCATGCCTGCGTGGGCATGCTGATGAGTCCGAAAGGACGAAACGGTATACGCAAGCTATTGAAAAATAACAATTGTAAAACATAAGCTTTTATGCTATAGTATTATTTAAGTACAACGCTATGCACAGTATAGAATTACCACAAGATCAAGGATACGCACCGGATTCCGAAGATTATAAAGTCATACCGGACGATCTGGACCTCATGGCCGATGACATTCCCGAACAGTTTGGCGCTGCCAGCATGCCCGAGACATCAGAAGACGTCGGCGGCCCGGTCGCGGAAGAATCAGTCGCGGTTGGTGGCCTACGGGCCCGTATCGCCGACTTTGCCGACCGCCATCCAGTCTTGACGACTGTCGGTGGCGCTGTCGCCAGCGTGGCGGCCGAGCGCGTCGCCGGTTCCATTGGCCAGCGGGCTGCTTCGGACGAAGGCCAGAGTGCCTCGCCCGAAGGTGCCGACTTGCTGGCCCGTGTCAGTAGCAAGGGTGCTGAATACGTCCGTGACAATACCGAATCAGCCGCTATCCGCAAGAGTGCCGGCCATGCGGCTCTGGGTGCTGCCGTCCGTCTGGGCGCGACCATCGGTGCCGACTACCTGGCCAGCCGACGTAGCCGCTGAGTCGAGCGACTTCAGCAAAGATTCCGTTCAAGTTTGCTACAATAGTGGTAATGATTTTACTTGACCGTGTTACCAAGGTTTACAACCGTAAGTCGACGGCCCTGGACCGCATCTCCTTGCATGTTGAGCCGAAAGAGTTCGTCATCGTCGTGGGCCAGTCCGGCGCCGGTAAGACGACGTTACTCCGTTTATTGACCAGGGAAGAGAAGCCGACCAGCGGCAAGATCATCATCGGCGGCGTCGATTATGACAAGCTCAAGGACCGTGACATCCCGCTGTTGCGCCGCAAGATCGGCGTGGTCTTCCAGGACTTCAAGCTGCTGCCTAACAAGACGGTCTTTGAGAACGTGGCTTTCGCGTTGGAGATCGTCGGTATGGGTAACCGTGAGATCCGCCATACCGTGCCCCGGGTGCTGGACATCGTCAATCTGAAGGGCAAGGAGAGCAACATGCCGTCCGAGCTGTCCGGTGGTGAGCGCCAGCGCGTGGCCATCGCCCGTGCCATCGTGCGTCAGCCAAAGATACTTATTGCCGATGAGCCGACGGGAAACCTAGACCCCAAGCACGCCTGGGACGTCATCCGGGTGCTGGAAAAGATCAACCGTTATGGTACCACCGTGCTGCTGACCACGCACAACCAGGAAATCGTCAACAAACTCAAACGCCGGGTCGTCACCATAGAAGGCGGCCGTGTGGCCAGCGACCGCGCTAACTCAGAATACACATTGTCATGATGAAACGCTTTAACACGTTCCGCCGGATCGTCCGCACCGGAATGCTCAACTTCGTCCGTAATGCCTGGCTGGCCATCGCCGCCATCGCCGTCATGACGGTCACGCTGACCATCATCCTGTTTTCGGTGGTCGCCAATGCCACGTTCAACAATACGATCCAGCAGATCAATGACAAGATCAACATTTCCGTATACCTTAGCGACAGCGTGACGGTCAAGCAGCGTAATGACCTGATGGACGAGCTGCGCCGCTTGCCAAACGTCCGTAAGGTCGATTATGTGTCCAAGAGCGACGCCCTGGAGCGCTACCGGGCCGATAACGCCAACCGTCAGAGTCTGCTTCAGGCTATCAGCGAGGCAGGCAACCCGTTGCCGGCGTCCATCAGCATCGATCCGGTCGACCCGAGCCGCATCCAGGATATCAAGGCTTTCCTGGACCAGCCGGACAATAAGGCGCTGCAGGATCCACAAGCTGGCACATCGTACTCAGGCGAGCGTAAGGCGGCCATCGATAAGATTACCCATGCTACCAGCGTGCTGCAACGTATCGGTGTCGCCGCGGTGCTGTTGTTCGCCGTCATTTCGGTGCTGATCATCTTCAACACCATCCAGATGGCCATCTTCAACCGTCGTGACGAGCTGACGATCATGCGTCTGCTGGGTGCCACTACCTGGTACATCCGCGGGCCGTTCGTGGTGGAGAGCGTGATGTACGGTGTCATCGCCGCCGTGGTGTCGGTCGGCTTCATCTACGGTGTATTCGTGACCGCTTCGTCGGCATTGCAGGCAACTAGTCTGGGTCTGCTGGACATCGCCTATTCCAGCCAATACTTCCGTGACAACTTCTTCATGCTGTTGACAGCACAGCTATTTGTTGGTATAGTAATAGGAGCGCTATCGTCCACGGTGGCAACACGCCGCTATCTGAAGTTCAGGACTAGCAAATAACAGACGACAAACAGAAAGCCAGGGGAAATCCTGGCTTTTTACATGCCGGACACTGAGTGGGCCAGAATCGGCCATGATAAGCTAATACCGGCTGCGATGTAGAGGTTTACAATCATGAGCTTTTATGCTATGATAAACATAATCAATTCATACAAAAACATGAAAGATTCCATCAAAAACCAGCTGAAGCAATCCTACGACTATGCAAAGAGCACGGTCCGTAAGCCGTTGGCGGTAGTTTCATTGGCGGTGCTGACCGTCGGCGGGGCGGGTACTGCCGTGGTCACGCAGGTATATGCCGATAGCTTCCAGTCGCAGATCAACGATCTGATGGCTGAGAACATGCAAAGCCAGGCTACGGTCAATGCCTTGACGCTGGAAGCTAAGAGCTTTGAGGATGCGATTGCCAAGCTCCAGGCCGACATCGCCATCGTCGAGAACAATATCGCCGTCAACCAGGCCCGTCAGGACGACCTGAACCGACAGATAGCTGCCAAGCAGGTCGAGCTGGACAAGCAGCGTGCGTTGCTGGGCGACAACATCAAGGCTATGTACGTCGATGGTCAGATGAGCTCCATCGAGATGTTGGCGACCAGCCGTAGCATCGGCCAGTATGTCGACTCGCAGACCTACCAGGAGACGATGCAGAACAAGATCAAGAACACCTTGGATGAGATTGCCCGTCTGCAGAACCAGCTGGCACAGCAGAAGCACGAGGTAGAGACGCTGCTGACGGCCCAACGCGTGCAGGACGAGCAGCTGAATGCTGACCGCGCCCAGCAGAACCAATTATTAGCGATGAACACCGCCCAGCGTAATGACTTCAATGCCAAGATCGCCGGCAACCAGGACCGTATCCGCCAGCTGCAAGCCGCTCAGGCCGCCCTGAACGGCCAGGGTGCCAGCCGTGTGTCCATTAGCGGCAACGAGCGTGGCGGCGACTGCGACGCCGGTAGCGGTAACGGTGGCTACGTGATGGCCAGTGGCGCCATGGGCGACGTCTGTAATGCTCCTAAGGATTCTATTCTTGACTGGGCCGGCATCGAGAACCGTGAATGCACCAGCTACGCCTACTGGTACTTCAAGCGCGTGGCCGGCAACACCGACTTCACGGCCAGTGGCGACGCCAAATACTGGGTCAAGACTTCCAATTACCCGGTGCGTGATTGGCCGGCCGTCAACGCCATCGGCGTCAAGACGGAAGGCCAGTGGGGCCACGTCACCATCGTCCAGGCCGTCGGCCCGACCACCTTCAAGGGTGTCAATGTCCCGGCCGGCCAGGTCCTGACCAGCGAGATGAACAGCGACTTCACCGGTAAGTTCAGCTACAACCTGCGCGGTGTCAGCACCATGAAATACATCTACAAATAGTAGTGTGTTTATTTCTCTAGGCTTTCTAGCTGCTCATGAATGAATTCCATAGGCAGTCCTAGTGCTCCAGTGTACGAGCCTTCTATGCGTTCTATCAGCGTAAAACCCGGGGCATCGTAAAATACTCCAAGGGCGCCACTCCTGATCCGGTAATTGTCGTCCCCGACCAGGCGTTCCAATGTCCTTTTGGTGAATGTGCGATAGGTAAGCTTCGTTGCGCAATAATGATCACGGAATCCGATAGCAGCGTCATACATAGTGCATCCGGTATGAACAGTGATGGTTTTTCCGCTGAGTGACATGGCTGCTTTAAATGGATCGTTGTCTGTACCGGGTTTGGTAAAAACCGTGCCATCATTGTCAGTACGTCCGCCGATACAATTATTGCGTCAGGTGAGAGTTTTGCAACTACTTCTGCTTTGTCATGAGCTAATGCCACGACGCGCTTTGCTACATCTAAATCATCATAGATTGTCTCATCGATGTTGGCCGGTATGGCTGTGAACTTGAGTTTTGCTTTTTCCAGTATGAAATGCTTCAAAAAAGATTCTGACGCTAGCACTAATTTTCTTGACATGCAGTTAAAAGTTCCATATGTTTACATTTGTAATTATATCATTGTATATCGGAAAGCGATGAATGGCTATCAACAATTTTATTTCATTCGAGAATGGGGACGCGTATGGTGACTCTGAGAATCCGGAACTAGCTCCACGGGATATTGAGGTAGTAGTATCGGACATTGGCAAGCTGGCTACTATGCCGGTAATCCTGCTTGGAATACCTGGGGCCGGGGTCTGAATATATAATGAAGAGAATCGTCGAATCGGGGGTCATAGACGATATTAGGGCACATGGCCAACATGGTTAGATCCGATTGGTAATGCTATTTGGTTTACAATGCTTTCGCCACAACGAAGGCAGCTAAGAGGTTATGCAGAGAAGGTGCATGGTGGCTACAGAATTTCCCACGGAGAAACAAAGCTTGAGGATCCGCGGGAAGTCGTGATACGGCAAAAACAGGCATTAGATGCCGATAGGTTTGAATATGCGCAACGTGTAAAAACTAGAATTGATAATCAAAAGCTCGGCTATGAGTTGTACAGTCTACTTTTCGATGATGGTCAAGCATTGCAAAAGCAAGCACGTCAGCAGCTTGATAGGTTGAGGCGGTCAAGCGATACGGGTCAACGTCTGTTTGCGGCAGATGCCGTTAATAAAATAGACATACTCATAAATGAATTAGTTGGCAGCACGTATGCCTCATCTGTGAGCGAAGTTGAGTTTCTGAGATCTTTCGCCGAATCGTTAGATGCAGGCCATCGGCAGGAATTTAAACAGTTGTCTTCGGCTCTGATGTCGGTTGTAGTGAGATATGAAAAACTTTCCCGTAGAGCGCTAAAATACCAAAGTTACAGTGGTGTCAACTATGTTGCCGAGTCGCAACATCTAATCGATGAAACTATGAATATATCTTGAGTCTGACGCTGCATCTGATGAGTTATGGATGGCTTACAACCGTTATTCAGGAATAAGGCGTATAATAGCCACGTAGAAACTGTGCCGTTACCGCGCTGCTTACGTGATGCGCGTGTGGGGCGCGCGTAATTAGGTCCAGAGGGAAAGAATCTATGGCTCAACATGAGGAGCAGACCGCGGTGTCTGCTAAGGAACATAAGCCGGGCAGGGGGAAACAGATCGTCGGCGGGCTGCTGATCGCCTTGGTGGCGTTCACGGTCGGCAACGCCTACGGCGAAGGCCGCATATCGTTCGGTAACCACGCTAACACCAATCTGCCGAGCCAGTTGGATTACAGTAGCGTCAACCATGTCTATGATGTGCTGCGCAACGAATATGACGGCAAACTTGACCAGGGCAAGCTGCTGGACGGTATGAAGGAAGGCCTGGCAGAGGCGGCAGGGGATCCGTATACCGAATACTTCACGGCCGACAAGTACAAGAAGTTTGACGAGCAGCTGAACGGCGCCGGCTTTAGCGGCATCGGTGCCGAACTGGGGCAGGATAAGGATAAGAATCTGATCGTCGTGTCACCGATCGCTGGTACGCCAGCCGCTAGCGCCGGCGTCAAGCCGCAGGATATCATCGCCGAGATCGATGGCAAGACGACCACCGGCATGTCGGTGGACGAGGCAGTCACTAAGATCCGCGGCAAGAAGGGCACCGAGGTCAAATTGACGCTGATCCGCAACAAGTCGGAATCCATACCGCTAACCATCACACGTGACGACATCAAGGTGCCAAGCGTGGAGACAAAGATGCTGGACGATAACGAGACCGGATACATGCGTATCACGACCTTCGGTGACGACACGGGCAACACTGCGGCCGAGCAGGCCACCCAGCTCAAGGCTGCCGGTGCCAAGAAGATCGTCCTGGACCTGCGTGGCAATCCGGGCGGCGTGGTCGACTCATCCATCAAGGTCGCCAGCCTGTGGCTGCCAAAAGGCAAGCTGGTGATGCAGGAGAAGCGCGGTGACACGGTCGTCAAGACCTACACATCCGATGGTACGGGCACTTTCGAGGGTATGCCGACGGTAGTGCTGATCAACCAGGGTAGTGCCAGCGCCAGCGAGATCGTTTCCGGTGCGCTCAAGGACAACGGCGCCGCCAAGCTGATCGGCGAGAAGAGCTACGGCAAGGGTGTGGTGCAGGGTATCGAGCCGCTTGGTGACGGTTCGCAGCTGAAGGTGACGGTGGCCCGCTGGTACCGTCCGAACGGCGGCAACATCGACAAGAAGGGTATCGAGCCGGACCAGAAGGTGACGGTTTCCGACCAGGATTCGGCGGCAGGCAAGGACACCCAGCTTGACGCGGCCCGCGACAGTTTGAAATAATAAGCTTCCGCTCGTGCCGGCTTATGCCGGCACGTTCCAGCTCAGCATAGCCCGGTACTTGGCTGCAAGTACCGGGCTATGCTACTATCAGGTGGAAAAGGAGAGGGAATCCGCTGCGGCTTTTCAGGGTTATTCTTGGTACTCTGGGGACGTAGTGGGCCAGGATGTAGATTATGCAGACTAAATATGTGTTCGTGACAGGTGGTGTTCTTTCAGGTTTAGGAAAGGGCATCACTGCCGCCTCCATAGGTAATCTGCTCAAATCGCGTGGCTACAAGGTCAACCTGCAGAAGTGCGACCCGTATCTGAACATCGATGCCGGCACGCTCAACCCTCGCGAACATGGCGAATGCTTCGTCACCAAGGATGGCGCCGAGACCGACCTGGACCTCGGCCACTACGAGCGCTTCATCGACGAGGAGCTGACCCAGGCCAGCAGCCTGATGAGCGGCCGGGTGATGTTGCGGCTGATCGAGAGCGAACGCAACGGCGAGCACGAAGGCAAGACGGTGCAGATCATCCCGCACTTCACCAACGCCATCCAGAAACACATCGTCGAAGCCGGTGAAGGCTTTGATGTGCACATCGTAGAGATCGGCGGCACGGTCGGTGACTATGAAAGCTTGGCGTTCATAGAGGCTATCCGCGAGCTCGGCGTCAAAGTCGGCCGCGACAACTGCGTTTTCGTCCATGTTGTCTATCTGCCATACATCGGTACCAGTCAGGAATCGAAGACCAAGCCGGCCCAGAACTCGGTGCGTGA
>JALQUD010000026.1 GCA_023268595.1 Candidatus Saccharimonadia bacterium | reverse complement strand
ATCGTTCGGTAACGTGACCGGGGTCGAGTTACCTTCTGGCGCGATAGTGGTCGTAGTGCCTGATCCACCGGTGAAGGTGCTGGTACCGGAGCTACCACGGCTTGGGCTGCTGGTGTTGGTCGGGCGTGGAGTCGGAGTTGGCGTCGGGCTTGGTGCCGGTGGGTTCGGAGCTGGCGGGTTGGTTGCCGGCGGTGTTGGCGGAGGCGTGGTCGGTACGGCCAGGCTGTAGCTGGCACCGTTACGGTTGACCAGGACATCGGCGTTAGTAGTGGCGCTCAGTGCGCTGGAGCTGCTTTCGACACCAATGGTGCCGGTGCCGGCGGCCAGGACCTTGAAGGTCACCTTGCCGAGCACCTTGTCGCCGCTGACGGTGGTGCCGGTGGCGGCGCCACGGGCGATGGTTACCTTGCCTGAGGCACAGTCGGACTGGGCGTCAATGGTATAGTCGGTGCTGCCAGCCGACTTGTCGACTGCCACGCATTCCAGATTCGATGAGTACGTCAGGTCACCCTGTGCCGCGTTGACCGCGTCGCTACCGGTGTCAGTCTTGACCGTTATGGTGAAGGTTGAGCCTGGAGCGAAGGTGCCGCTAGCCGGGTCGATGTACATGCGGTTACCAGTCTGGGCCGGACCGTCGATTGTCTTGACTTTGACTGCTGCGCTCTTAGCGGATACGTTGCCGGCACCGTCAACCGCTTCGACTTCATATGAGTACTCAGTGTTCGGTGATACCGATGAGTCAGTGTAGGAAGCGGACGGGCTTGAGCCTACTTTGGCGCCATCACGGTAGATGTTGTAGCTTGCGACCGAGTTGTCGTCGGTGCTGGCGGTCCAGGACAGTGCGACACTGTTGGAAGTTACCATCGATGATTTGACGTCGGTCGGAACGGTCGGAGCCTGCGAGTCGTTGCTGGTGGTTCCCTTGACGGCAGCCGATTGGCCGGATGTGTGGTCCATCAGGTCGATGGCAGCTACCGTATAACTATTGTTCGCGCCCGGAGTCAGGCCGGTGTCGCTGAATGTCGTCTCGTTACCCGCTACGGTCGTCACCTTGGTACCGTTACGGTAAATTTCGTATCCGCTGATGATACAGTTGGCGCCCGGAGTGCTGGCATCCCATGCCAGGTTGATGCTGGTACCGGTGCCGCCGCTGATGCGCAGGTTAGCTGGAACCGTCGGGTTGCCGGAACAGACCGTCAAGTTGTTGGTAGTCACGGAAGTCTGGGTACTTGTTCCGGTCGTGCCGTTGGCGTTGGTAGCCTGGGCAGTCATCAGGTGCGTACCGTTGGCGATCGAAGCCGAGTTCCAGGTCAGTTCGTATGGCTGACTGTCGTCACTGCCGATGATCTTACCGTCGATCATGAAGGTGACCTTGGAAGCGGCATCGCTGGAAGTCGCCTTCAGTGTGACGTTGCCGACCAGTTCCTGGTTGGCGGTCGGTGCGACCAAGTTGACGGTCGGAGCCGTGGAGTTGCCGGCCTGGCAGTTGTCGCCAGTGCCAGTCGGGGCACAAGTAGAGTCGGCTGTGACGATGACCTTGTCGACGCTGACGCCAGACTTGGTTCCTACGAATTTGAGGGTGTGGTCACCAGCGCCAAGCGTGACGCGAACCGGGGTTGAAGGCGTACCGTTAGCATAGTTGACCCAGTTGGAGGCGTCATTAGCCCAGGTAGTAGCAGCGAAAGAACCACCACCGACGCTGTAACAGTCCTTACCGTCGATCTCAAGGTTAATGGCATTGTTAGCGGCATCCGCTGCCGTCATACGGGTCCAGATAGTGTACTGACCTTCCGTGGGGATTCCGGATACGGTCAGCGTGTCCACACCTAAGTCGGTCGTAGCCGCAGGACAGGCCGCGGCTTGCGCCACCTGGTCACCCGTATACGTAAAGCTAGCACCCAGTAGGATGCCGGCCATAGCCAGCAGTTTGCCGGCCTTTCTTAATCGCCGCCTACCGGCGGTCTGTGTTCCCGACGAGTGAAGCGTCCCGGGAGCTTGATGTTTTTGTTTCGCTGTTTTCATCCCCAATGCCTTTTCTTGAGCCTTGTATATTTAACGCTTGCGCTTAGTATATCATGCTGTCGTCTTTTGCAACAAATATTACGCTTACGAATACCCAGGAACACGATGTCCGTTTCAATGGCAGTGACCTGCGATCGGTAATAATATTGTGCGACATGCCTTTTTGAAGCCTGGCGTGATATCATGGACATATAAATAGGCATAACAATCATGGCCAGCACCCGTAAAAACAAACACCTTTCACCACTCGTCAGACGGACGACACTTACCAGCAAGAACCGACCCACCAAATCAGCTAAATCAATCGTGGGCTTGCCGGCTGTGGTGTTGTCCCGTGCATACTGGACTAAACGTAGGATTCTTATTACCTACGGCCTGGTGCTCGGCGTGACCGCCATCAGCGCGGTAACCCTGGCTAAGGGCTCGGAGCTAGGCAAGCCTGCCCTGCCATCACCATTTAACTCCTCTCAGACCGCTTCCGTAGCCTACGGCTTGTATTATCCGGCTAGCCTTCCAAGTGGATTATCAATCGATTCCGCCTCGATATCCGCACCGCAGGGCGACCGGAACGGCATCACCTCATTTCATATAACCAACGGCGTCAATGGATCAATGGCTGGCAGCATAGACATAACCGTCAACCAGCAACCTAAACCAGCCGCTTCCGACGCGGTCATCCAGACTTTCCAGGCCGCCATTGACGGTCGCCAGGAAATCAAGACAGCCCACGGCACCGCGGTCGTGGGTACCATCGACAATGGCCGGACCAGGATGGCCAGCCTGGCCACCAACGACGGCACCTGGATACTGATGAGCTGTCCCACCGCCTCCGTTGATCAGCCGACTTTGGCCGCGATAGTCCGCGACTTCACAAGATAGGCCAGACGTTATCTGCCAATCTGCGTGCCACCGGTGATCGTCGTGCCACCGGTGATCAGTTCCCCGTCAACGCCCGTGCCAGTAGTGAAGGCGCTGATATCCGACGCCGGACTCCAAGTGTTGGAACCGGACGGGTCGATGGCATAAGCGCGCCAGTAGTACATCGTGTTAGCCGTTAACGCAGGAGCCTGTACCCGGTATATAGCATCCTGGCCGGAGGCGTACGTGGTCGCCGAGTTACCGCTCTGGGTAATCCAGCCGGTCTGCGAAACCGTCTGATCGGCCGTGCGCAGAACCGTCGAACAGTCGCTGTTGGAACAGATTTCAATCTTGTATCGCATATTGTCTCCATCGGGATCAATGGCCCGTGGCCGCAGGTCCGGCAGCAAGTTGATGTTCATTGCCCCGTCGGCTGGGCCACTCAAGGTCGGTGCCGCCGGTGGACCAGGGGTAGTAAAGCTGCTGGTCGGCGAGGCCGCACTCCAGGTATTCGAGCCACCCGGGTCAATCGCATAGGCCCGCCAGTAATACTTGGTACCCGCCGCCAACGCCGGAGCCTGATATGTGTACGTCGCCGGAGTGGATGCGCTGGATGCCGGCTTGAAGGCCGCGACATGAGCATTATAACGGTTAGCAGTTCCGAACGTATAGGTGGCTGCCGCCGTTCCTGGACTCGTCTGTATCCTATCTATAGAGTAAATTTTTGCATTCGGTAATGACTGTCTTAAGGTAAAGCCGGTACCCGGAGAGTTGGTGCTGGCAGTACCACTCTCTACGACCATACCGACTATCAGGTCATACGGAGTAGTTGTTGTCACATTACCGCTACTGACAGAGTCGACTACTCCTGCAGACGCTGTTCCTTGCGCCATACCAGCTACATCAAGTGGACTGGAAGTAGCAACGCCACTGTATTCAACGGCATTGATTGAACGGTAAATTGTATCACCGGTAGTCGTAGTGAAGCCGGCGCTCACTGTCGGCTTCACTCCACTCGCAGTATTAACCGCATAGCAGACTGCCGTATACATCGTAGCCCCCGTGTTTCGCTGAACATTGACTGTAGAATACGAGTTTCCCGCAGTATCCGAACAATTCGTAAGCGTGTTGTTCGGCGCATCGCCCCAGCGTGGCATCGCGACAATCAAACTGTTTGCCGTAACATTATTAGAGAAAGTAACGCCAACACTAGTATCTGCAACGTTCGGGTTAGGCGACTCGAAACCAGCTGCCTGCAAAAACTGGATATTTGCCGCGCCACCCGTACCAGCCACATACGCCGTATTGGTCTGGGCGTCCTGTCCGGACCAGCCGGACTGCGAGGCTGTCTGGTCGACCGTCCGGACGACATTCGTGCAGTCGGCATCGGTACAGATTTCTATCTTATAGCGTAGATAGTTCGGGCTGGTCTGGTCGGTGGCAACCATTTTGAAGACCGGCGTGGTCGAGGCTGGCGAGCTTATCGGCGTTATCACCGGCGCATCCGGCTTACCACTGGTGTTGTTCTGAGCCTCTTCCAGTCCATATGACGCGATGGTGTTGTTGGCTGAATTGTATTCGGCTTTGACCCAGTCTGCCGAGCGGACGGTGCGAGAGATGCGAACTTCGTCGATTTCGGCTGTCGCATAGACGCCGTTGACGGCGCCGATGGTCACCGGCGCCGTACCGTTGGCCATGGCGCCCGAAACCGTGGACGACGTCGCCACCTGGACGCCATCGCGGTACAGTATCAGCGTCCCGCCGTACGACATGGTCGCCTCATAGAAATGGTAGTTGCCGTCGTTGATGGTCGTAGCGTACGACACCGAGTTATAAGCCGAACCACCAGGCTGGTACATCGTAAAACACAGCCTGGTATTATTGTCGTTCTCGAACATCCATTCCGATTGACCGGTCGTGCCTTTGCCTAGGAAGTACGCCCCTGTTCCACCGCAGGCACCATCGCCTTGCGCCGCAGCACCGACGGGCACCTGCACCCAGGCTGAGACCGACATATCATTGGTCGTCGGGCTGAAGACATCCTGGTCGGCAATGGTCGACACCGCTGGCGACCCAGCAAAATACTGGGCGCCAGCAACCTTGCCTGAGTTATCGGGTGTAGGCGCGTTAGCACTAGCTTTGTTACCCTTGTTGCCGTAGGACGTGGAGTCGGCCGTATACGGGCCGGGAGTATCATTCATATGCTGGATTGTGGTGTAGCGCTCACCCCAAGCCGTCTTAGGAGTCTGATTATCAACCGCACCAGCGTTGCCGTAATACATATAGATCGTGTTGGTGCCCGCCACCAAAGACGGAACCTTGACCCAGATCTCACTGGTACCATTCGGATTCCACTGCTCTATCTCATAACTCAATGGCGTGGTGTTAGTGCCATCGGTAAAACGGATGTCCGCCCCGCCCGGCGAGGTAGCCGAATAGGTGATGTTAGAGGCCGTCAACGATACGCGTACCGTAAAATTACCCAGTGTGCTGGTGCTGGCCGAGTTGTCGACGGTAATCGCCCGGCGATAGCTCCAACCATTGTTCCACCAGCCGATGTTAGCCTGGGTCTGCTCCGAAGCGAAGGTGTTCATCTGGTTCGAGCCAGTCAGATATTCCGCACGGGTCCAATCGGTCGAGCGGGCAGTATTCGATAACCGCAGCTCATCCAGCACACCGTTGAAGTAACCGAAGTTCGTTCCCAGGTCGTCGGCCCCTATCAGCAGGTTGTATCCGGTGTTGTTACTGAAGCTATTGGCCATAGTGGTAGTACGGTCTAGTACGCCATTTATGTAGAAGCGTACCGTGCTACCGCTCCTGGTGACCGACAAGTAGTTCCAGGTATTGGCGCTGACCGATCCGGTGGAAGCCACACCGCTCGGACTACCATTTCCCGCCTGGAAATCGATGGCATTGTTGTTGGAAGAACACTCACTGTAGATGTGACAGATACCAAATTCATAGTCGATCGCCTGGTTGGTGTCGCCCTTGGTCATGATAGGGTCGAAGTCGTTGCTGCTCGTCAGCGTATTACGTTTGACCCAGCCCGAGGTCGTGATGTCGGTGGTTATGCCAAGGCTGGAAGAATACGGGACCAAGATGTAGTCGTTGGAGTTGTCGAAGCTATTGCCATACCCCATCTGGCCGGCCACCCGACTGGGCGTACTACCCGAGCTACCACCGCCACCCCGGCCGTCATTACCATTGCTGGTGCTGTCGGCAAATTCGCCCACCGTGCCGTTACCCGACTGGTTGAGGTGCCAGACACCGCGATAGTTAGTGTCCCACACGCTGGTCGCAGCCTGCGCATCAGTGGCAGCGGCGTTACCGTAGTACATATATATCGTGTACTGCGTGGCGGTAAAGCTCGGGATCTTAACCCAGACCGTGCTGGTGCCGCCGGAGTTCCAGGTTTCTATCTGATAGCTCAGCGCCGTAGTGTCGTCGCTGTTGACGAAGCGTAGGTCGGCGCCGCCGGCCTTGGTCTTGGAATAATCGATATTAGAGGTATTGAGTGTCACTAATATCGGAAAGTTGGTCAACGTGCTTGAACTGTCGGTGTTGTCGACGGTGATGGCCCGCCGATAACTCCAGCTGTTGTTCCACCAGGCTGAGGCTTTGCTTTCGGTAGCGAACAACGGTATGACCGTGCCAGCTATCACGGTCAGCACCATGATACCGGCGACCGTCCGCTGCCGTACCGTGGCCAGATGCCGCTGGCTGAAGCGTCGCCACCCCCGTACTGGCGCCCCGGCAACACGAGTAATACGGCCGGCCATCGCAGACCGCCCCCTACCCTGGTGTGCATGCCGGATGGAACGCCTCATAATCTGATTACCAGTATACCGGTTTTAGCTTATGGTTCCTATAGAGAAAGGGGCCGTCGCCGCCCCCTTTGGCGCTTCTCACCTCACTCCCCCGTTTTAGTCATAGCTTCAGTCTAGATTAAGCTTTGCAAATAGGAAATGAGATAAATATCACCTTGATTACTCGTCTATCGTTGTGCTGGTTACTGTAAAATTGTAACTTCAAAGCATTTAGTTTAGATTATTAAATATGGATAAGCCGTATGGAACCAACGACGAAATCAACAACATTAGAGCCAGCACTTCAAAGCGACCGGTTCATATAGTCGGTCTGGTGTGCACATTATTCCTATTGGGGACCGTGATACTGTGTGTGTCGCTCTATTTCTTCAGTACTAATAAGCCACCTAAGCCAAACATATCCAGTAGCCAGCTCAGTAGCCTTGATTATGATATATTCATCCCGTCAGAGCTTCCCGAAGGCTACACATATGAATCAGATTCCGTAACGGTCAATAGCCAGTTGGTGCTTTTTAAACTGAATGATGGGTCTAAGGTAATCACTATTAACCAACAGCCAAAGCCAAACCAGGAAACTTTCATCAGCTCACTAGCAGGATTCGATAAACTGGAAACACCTAATGGAACTTCTTATACTGGCAAAAACAAGTCTTACCCTACGGCATTAATAGAGACAAAAGAAACACTCGTAACCATAAGCGGCACGCCTGATGTGTCATCGGACATCATCAACGCACTAATGAAATCTCTGCAGAAATTCAACTGACCTACCACCATTCTAATGTACTTCCCGCTTTCAGCACGACTGCCGATCCATTCACTTCAGTTGCAAATGTTAGCTGTAGTGTTCCGGTAGCACTTGCCGATATGAGTCCGTCCACGGTAGCCGTATTCGCAGCAGTTGACACCGAAGATGCCGAGCAGCCGCTCGCGTTGTTACCGCTACCGCCGCCTCCACCTAGTGAGCTTGTCGTCAACGCACTAGAGTACTGATAGGACAGGAAGTTAGCGCTAGGTCCTGTAGCCGCGATACCTATGCCCGTTGTCGTAGCAGCCGAGGTATAATTGATCGCCCCATGGAACCTGTAGACTCGACCGGTGTTAACCGGAAAACTCAAGCCGGTAGCATTCGTAAACGTACAAGCACCGGAACTGTCCGTAACGTCACTCGTTAAAGTGACTGTGTGGTGGGTCAGACAGTCATACCATGCGCCGTTCTCGTAGCACCTGAATACTCCCATGTTGGTGTTGTAGTACATGGCCCCGTTCACACCGGTCGGGTCGGTTGCCTGATTGTAGCTGTCCAGCACCAGTAAGTTGGCGGTGCTGTCGGTGGTGGCCGAGCCGATCTGGAGGTTGCCGGTACCGGTATTGACGGTCACGCCGGTAGCGCCGGACAGCGTCAGAGCTGAGCTAGCACCTGATGACAGCGTGACCGCACCGGCACCGGTGTAGGCCTGGCCGGCGGCGACCACGAAGCCGGCGGCACCGGTGATAGTGCCGGCCGCAGTGGTGTTACCGTTGGTGTCGACCACGAACTTGTTATTACCTGCACCGCCCTTGGTAGCCAGGATCAGGTTACCGGTGGCACTGTTGTTGTTCTCGTTGATCCACAGCAGGTTGCTAGCCACAGTGCCAGTACCGGTGCTAGTAGATTCCAGCTTGACGACGCTACCGGTCAGGGCGTTAGTGCCAGCGGTAATGTTGCGGGTGAAGGTGAAGTCATTACTACTGTAAGCGCCGCTCAGGGTGGCAGTCTTGGTGCCAAGCAATACATCGGAGCTGTTACTCAGCTGCAGCGAGATGTTACCGCTACCGTTACCGACGCGGGTAGTGTTACCGGCAGAAGCCGCGAAGACCGCCTGGCCGGCCGAGCCGTCCCAGTAGACATCAGCGTAGTTAGCTGAGTTGGCCGGGTTGTAGACCAGCAGATGACCAGTGCTCATGTTCAGGCTGAAGACGCTGTTGCCGGAAGTGTTCTGCAGGTTGACGGCGCTACTGCTGACGCTGAAGTAGGTAGCCGTGCCAGCGCTGTTCTGTAACTGGAACAAGTTGCCGATGGTGGTGCTGGCGTCACGGTAAACCACGGCGCCCTTGGTGCTGTTGAGCTGGATCTGCGGGCTGGTCGAGTTGTCATACGTGTCCTGCATGGTCGAAGCCGTACCACAGGCACCCCAGGTCGGAGCGGCGCTGGTATTACCCTTCAGACACTGGCCGGTCGCACCGGCGGCCGTCGACACCAGCGCACTGCCGTTGCTATAGACCACGCCGTTGGTGGTGTAACTGGTACTACCCGTACCACCACGGGCGATGCCCAGGGTGCCAGTACTGATGTTGCCGGCGTTCAGGGCGGTAATGTTGGCACCGTTACCGGTGAAGTTACCGCTGGTGTCGATGCGGGTCGTGCCGTTGGTCTGGTAGGCGCCGCTAACCAGGTTGAGGTTACCAGTAGTAGTCAGAATCAGCTGGGCAGCGCTGTTGTTGGTGATGAATGCCAAGTCAGTGTTGCTGATAGTACCGAACTGGGCCTTACCACCAGCTACACCAGAGGCATTGTTAATGTATGCACCCATGGTGACCGTGCCGTCGGTCAGACGCAGCGGGAAGCTGTTAGGCAGACTGCTGATGGTCTTGTTACCGCCGAAGGTCTGCGTACCAGTAGTGACCATGCCTGGGTTCGACGTGTCGGCCGGACCAAAGGTGATGGTGTTGCCGCTGATGCTGGCGCCGTTAGCTATAGAGGAGGCACTGAAGGTGCCGACCGTTGTAACGCCGGTGTCGACCGGAGTAGCACAGGCACCGCCAGTGACGATACCACCGGCAACAGTGGCGTTCTGCAGGAACTGGCCGCCGCTACAGGATACGGCCGCACCAGCTACACCATTGATCTGGAAGCCGGTCGTAGCGTTGACGGTAGCACCCTGCACCGTCGAGCTGGAGGTGACACTACCACCATTGAAGTTACCGCTGTTGTCGATGCGGGTCGTGCCGTTGGTCTGCAGGCCACCACCGACGACGTTCAAGTTGCCGCCAGTGGTCAGAATCAACGACGGCGAACCGTTAGCCGTGAAGAAGCCCAGGTTATGGTTGCTCGTCGAGCCAATCTGTACACCGGCGTTCCCGGAAGCATTATTAACGAAGATCGAGCCGGTAGCCGTACCGTCAGTAACATTGACGATACTGCTGTTCGCCGGACCGCTGAAGGTCTTGATGCCGGAGAAGGTCTGGGTGCCCGTGCTCACCATGCCGGGATTAGTAGCATCGGCCGCACCGAAGGTTATGGTGTTACCACTGATGCTGGCACCGTTGGCGATCGAGGTGTTGCTGAAAGTTCCGACAGTAGTGACGCCGCTGGTGGCCGTGCCACAGGAAGCGGCAGTCACGATACCACCGGTCACAGTGGCGTTCTGCAGGAACTGGCCGCCAGTACACGTAGTCGAAGCGCCAGCCACGCCACCGACGCGGTAAGCTTGGCCGCTACCGATATTGATATCGCCGCCGGCTACATCCAATTTGTATCCAGGAGTACCCGTGCCGATGCCAATGTTGCCGTTCAACGTATCAGCTACGAACAAGTTACTTGTTCCCGCGCTGTTCTGGATCTGGAAAGCGGTAGTCGAATCCGAGCCGCTCTGGAATGTGGCCGGCGTACTGACGACACCGCGCAACTGTATCGAACCGACGCTGTATGGCGAGGCACTGCTGCCACTGGTCAGCTGGACCGAGTCCAGGAAGAAGACGCGCTGGGTGGTTTCAGAAACCAAAAAGCTGATAGCTGTGACGTTAGTGCTGGTACTAGTGAACGTACAGCTGAAACGCTTGAAGCCATTCGTTACCACGGCCGCACCAGTGATACAGCTCGGTGCGCCACCACCCGTGACGGTGACGTTCAGGGTGCTAAAGTTACTGCCGCTCGCCTTGGCGTAGAAGCTGAGCGTGTATGTGCCTGGCACCAGAGAAGTCGTAAAGGTACTGACGCTGGCGCCGGTGTTGGCAGTACCGCTCAAGCTGGTGACCTGCAGACTGGCGACACCCAGGTAAGTATTAGCCTTGGTAGTCTGGCGCGCGATGGCCGCACCGGCAGCCGCAGCCCAACCGGACGTATTAACCTCGAAGCCCGGGTTACTGACGAGGTTTGCCGTTGTCGTGTCTACAGCGAACACCGCCGACCCACTCGAGTTGAGGACCTGTAATGCCGTAGCTGAGTTAGTGTACGTCTGGATAGTGGCTCCAGCGTTTGCCAGCTTCAGGGCGGTAGCGCCACCCTGAAGGTTCACGGCGCTAGAAGCGTTGGAGCCGCCGGATGCCCCGGTACCACCGATGTTGACGGTCTGGGCCGCACCGGTAGAA
>JALQUD010000025.1:8187-11313 GCA_023268595.1 Candidatus Saccharimonadia bacterium | reverse complement strand
CGACCGGCTCATCCCCCGTGAAAAGGGTGTCAGGGTGGTCGCATTGCCGTGGCATCTGTATCTCAAGATGGACTTCGTCGGCCGGGTCGTCGCCAATCCGGTGCCAAAGTACTACGGTTATGACGGCCGGACGGTCATATCAAGTGCCGATCCCGAATTCGGCGGTTCATCGGTCACGAGCGGCTCGGCCGGCACGGCCGAGGTCGATGCCGCTGTCGATGCGGCCCTGGCAAATCCGGATACGGTTGCAGCTGGCCGCGACTTCGCCCAAACCATGCGCCAGCAGGATGTGCACTACGTCATCCTGACCAAGAACACCGACTTCCAACGCTATGCTTTCGTCGATGACCTGCCCGGCTGGCAGCGTGTGTATGACGATGAGGATATCGCGCTGTATCGCTACACCGATGCTCAAAATAAATAGTCAAAGTAAAAACGGACAGAACAACATAGGATAAAGATAAAAATGGAGGCTAAAAAGCCAACATGCTTATCTGCTCCTACGCTCTTCTCTCCGTTCCTACGGCTGCTACACTATCGTAGCGCGGGCGTGAAGGTGTTGAGCGTTGTTTCTCTGTCCGTGTTCGGTCACTTGCCCTTCTTGTCGTCCTTGGACTCGTCCTTCTTGTCGTCGGCCTTGTCCTTGTCGCTCCAGGTCTTGCGGTGCAGGTCGGCGGCCAGCTTGCCGGGCCTGAACTTGGGCGTCAGCTTGTGGTCGGCGTCACGGCGTCCCATGATGGATTTCTCCTTTTGGTAGGTGTGCGATGGTGTAGTGAAGGTCGCAGGATTGCGAAGATAGTGCTCGTCGAACCCGAATACTATAACACAAATTCTATCTATTTTAAACCGTTGTGTTGGGTTTATGCTTGCGAGGCCTGGTGTTGTACGCACGGATGGCAATTACCGTACCGAATGCCATGAAGAAAACGATATCCGATGGCTCTTCGCCGTACAGGGATATTATGGCTGCGAGTGTGCTGGCGATTACCATGATCATGCTGTAGAGCGGTCCGTCTTGCTCCTCGTGGCGGATGATTGCTGTGATGCCGCCTACTATAACTGAGCTGACAAATACGCTGAATGCGATGCGCTCCACCGGATTGTATACGCCCTCAAGAAGGTTGATGAGCGTTAACATTACGAGCCCCACGGCGATAGAGAGATAAGGGGAGCGGAGTGTAGTTGCTAGTTTGGAACGAGGTTTGCCATTTGTCATATAATTTAATTATAACATATCGATACAGAAAATATGAGCCCGGACTATCCTCATATACAAAGCAACATGAACATGTTGTAATGACAGGGCTTCGCGAACTTTACGGAGTGAGGAGGAAGTGTCCTTAATACGGAGTCGGTTGTATGCCGTCTTCACGATCGGGAAGGAGCCATCATGGCTTCCAGCAAGATCGAAGTAGTCAGTGGTGCCGACACCACGCTCCGGCGTATGGTGATCGTGCGTGACATCGCCAGCTTCTGGGAAGGCGACGAACCGGCCTGGACGGCCGAGGGTGTGGCGCGGATCATGGAGTTCTGCGACCTGCATGATCAGACCGATGGACGTCGTCCAGTACTTCTCATCGGTAACCCGCGTGTCATGCTCAGCTACCAGCGCGCCGCGCATGGATACATCGAAGCCTGGGAGGAATGGGTGAAGCAGTACAGCGACGCTCAAGGTGTCTGTGGACTGACGGTCTGGCGCTATGGCGGCGGGCACAGTACCAAGAAGACCCGCTTCGGCGACCCGATGGCGCCCTTCGTCTACAACGCGAAATTGTACGAGACCGACAATTTCAGCCGCGGCGGTATGACGGGCTCGGCCGGTCATGATACGGCGCTGGATGACGGTTGGATGCGACTGATCCTTAGGGGTAGGATGAATCATAATTCTCTGCCTGAACTGACCGTGGCCGATCGCTCCGACAGGCCCGAGGGTCTGCCGCTGACGACATACTTCGCCAGTGGCCGCGTGGTCGCCGCCGATGCCGAGGGTCCGCTTGCTGACCGCTACATCCAGGAGGTGGTCATCATCAGCGGTCAGGGCGATGACTTCCGGGCGGACGCCTTCCACCTCAAGCGACAGTCCGAACTGCGTCAACCGATGCAGTAGACTGCCGGGCCCGGGAGGGGTGTGGTACCGTGGCTTTTAGCCGCACCACACCCCTCCCGGCACGACACTTATATAATGAGCGTGTGAATCGTAAGAATCGCGTGGATGTACCGTCCTCGTAACAATCCGAAGCATCGAGGTGTTCCACTGGTCTGATTGCGTGGTATAGTCGCAGGACCAGCAACTGGTGATCCGCGGTTTTCCCGGCCATAAGTTGTGGTATTTACGTTATAATCAGAGTACATCAGATCTGTCGCCCACGGATCGCGATTAAGAACTAAGGAGGCTGACCATGGCATATCTCGCAGCAGACGACCAGAAGCGGATCGACTCGGTCGTGGCGGACGTCAAAGCCCGGATGGACGATGAATACTATCCGTTGGTCGGCCTTGACGTGATGGCTGAACGGCTGGGCATAAAGGTCTATGAGGCCGACCTGACCGACATATCCGGCAGCCTGAGCGGCTTTATCACGTACGACGATCCAGCTACCAAGAGCCATCCGGAAATATTCATCGAGGAATCAATGTCGCCGGGGCGTAAGAAGTTCACGCTGGCACACGAGCTTGGGCACCATTTTCTGCACCAGGGCATGAAGCTCCGGCTTGATAACCTCGACTACTCATCTAACAGCAAGGACACGCTCGAGGAAATCGAGGCCAACTACTTCGCGGCTACTTTGCTGATGCCCCGTGAATTGTTGCTCAGACTGATCGATCAGAAGAAGAGCGTGGAAGAGATATCGGATTATTTCCAGGTGTCTTTGTCTGCGGCTAGGAACCGGATACGATGGGTGACCAGCAATTAAAGGAAGGCCCGGCACACGCCGGAGAGTCGCACCAAAGTAAGGAATCGGGCGAGAAAGCTTGGCTGGCGCGCATCAGAAAGAGCGCCTCCGTTCCTATTAACGCCGGTGACTATAAGCCGGATGAGCGGGCTCCCAGGGATTACCGGGATTCCATCGAAAACAGTGCCCGCGAACAACAGATACGGCACCGTGACACGCTGCTCCGGATAGT
>JALQUD010000025.1:338-8177 GCA_023268595.1 Candidatus Saccharimonadia bacterium | reverse complement strand
AGCTTCCTGCTGTTAGTGGTCATAGTCGTCTTTCAGATGTTGGTCAGGCTGTACCGGCCGGATTATACTGGAGTCAGCGATACGGTCATCCAGATCATCGCGGTGAGCGTCTTCGGTCAGGTGCTGACGGTTATGGGAGGGCTATCGTATCATCTGTGGAAGAAGAGCGGTTAGCTGTTAGCCTCTTGAGCCGGCTGGGCGGATAGGCCATACTAGATACGTTATGAACAAGCGACCTGTCGACATTCAGCAACCTGCATACCGTCCACCGGCCGGGCCGATGCACACCCGGTTCGTCAACGACGTGGCACCACGCCGTAAGCCGGCAGGCGCTGCTGCCACAAAGGCTCCTACTATCCGCAAGACTTCAGGGCATTTCAATCCTGATCTGGTCAGGCTTCGTGCCGGCAGGAAGAAACAATCCAAGGCTAGCGACGTGCACATCGAGCGTGAACCCGCCGCCGGTGGCGGCACGTCTGCCAACGCAGCTTCTGATACGCGCCGCTGGTCGTTCCAGCAGCAGGAAACCTGGCGCGACCGGCCGGGGCGGACTGTCACGCTGGTCATCTGCGGGCTGTTGTTCGGCGGCCTGTCGCTATTCTCTTTGGAACTGGGCCAGATCGTACTAGCGGTTTACGCGATCGTGGCACTCTGGCGTCGCTGGCCGAGCCGTCAGACGTTCACGGTGGCGCTCGGTATGTTCGGCGGCATCATCGTCACCTCCTTGGTGGAGGCCTGGCGGCCGCTGGCCGACAATCTGGCGGTCTATGCGTTCCTGCTGCTATGCCTCGGTGTGTTGCAGATGGGGCTGGAAATGCGCCGCGACAACCGCTCGGGTGTAGCTGATGATGTCATCCGGCCAGGCGATGAGCTGGCTGCCCAGGAAGGCGCCTACGTGCGCCAGCGCAGCCTTTAACAGACTGCACAACAGATAAGCGGCACAGTAATCGGGCTTTCGTCGCAATATTTACTACCACCCGTGCAAACTCCGACGTGCATATGACCGGTGAGACCTTGCCGGCCTAGCCGTGAAACTGTGGATAAGCTGCAGTGTGATAGAGGTCACGGATTTGTCAGGCTCCGTATAATAGATATGGTAACGAAAGGAGCAGCCAATGAAACTTAAATCCATTATTTCCAGCTTTCGCCACGGCCGCGCCCGCTTAGGTGCCATGATGGCAGTTTTGGCGGTTGCTGGTACGTTGGTAGCGCCCGGAGCCATCGGCTCGGCAAGCGCCCAGAGTTCGGTACCGTCCACCCGTGCCGACTGTGCCAACTGGCGGAGCTACTCAGCCCTCGGCTTCGAAAGCCGTGCCGACTGCGTCAACTGGGTCAATGACCGCAACAGCGGAGACAATGGCTACGGTGGTGGCGACAACGGTAACAACGGCGGCGGCCTCGGCGGCTTCCTGGACCGTCTGTTCGGTTTCATCGGCCGCATCTTCCAGGTTATCGGAAGCTTCTTCGGACGTTTCTTCTAATCTGAATCCGAGTCATTCGGCTTGAATAAAACCCGCCCTTCACCCGGCGGGTTTTTCTTAATTATCTGATTTTCCAAGCGTGGAAGAAGGCGGCCACAGGGGGCCTAATGATAGTCGTGAAATTATATATTTTCTATATAGTTTCTATATATTTTCCACACTATGCCAGGTAGGTATGCAGACCACCGGAGAGAGCCGGTATTATTCGCAGCCGATGCCGTCTTTGTCGCGGTCGAGGCGGTCGACATCAAGGCTAATCTGCAGCTAAACTTTACCGTTTTGCAATGGCCACGTATACTGGAACGCATAGTGAAGCGCACCCCAGTAAAATCAGTAAAAAATGTAACGAACGCTTTCCAACGGATGTCCACCGAGCGCAAACGCGCCACGATGGCGTCGGTTGTTTTGGGCGTCGTGGGCGTCGCTTTCATATGGCAGTCCTTCGCGGCAGTGAACCCGAACTTGCAGGGCGACCTTAATGGTGATAACAAAGTCACCATCGCTGACCTGAGTATTCTGTTGAGCAACTTCAACAAGACCGGCGACACTGCCGACCTGAACGGTGACGGCAAGGTGACTATCGCCGATCTGAGCATCCTGTTGAGTAACTGGGGCAAGACCTATAGCGGTGGTGGAACCACTCCTCCGCCGACCACTCCGCCACCTACGACGCCACCACCGACGACGCCGCCGACCACTCCGCCAACGCCGGTGCCACCGACGGCCGGCCAGCCGACCGTCAAGATCGATGGCAAGGATTATCCGAACCCGCTGACGCTCAAGAACGGACAGCCTGTCTCTACCAAAGCGATCTGGGAAAGCCAGCGCCGGGCCGAGCTGCTCCAGGACTTCCGTCAGAACGTCTATGGTTTCATTCCGGAGCCTACCAACGTCACATTTGACGTCAAACCGACGACTTCCGGCAGTAATGTCCGCAAAAACGTCACCATCAACTACACGGGACCTAACGGTTCAGGCAGTTTCCCGATCCGCGTGTTCATTCCTAAGAGTGAAGCCAAGCCCAAGGGTACCTTCGTTATCATCGACCACCGCAACAACGGCAGTGACGACTTCAACCAGAATTCCGACTACATGCCGATTGCCAAGCTGCTCCAGAACGGCTACGCTGTGGCTCCGATCAACGTCGGTAACGACGTGGCCGCGGACGGCGGTGGCTACCGCGACAAGGTCATCAGCAAGATGATCGGTGCCGATAAGGACAACGCCGCCCGGGCGATCGGTGCCTGGTCGTGGGCTGCCATGCGCGCCATGGACTATCTGCAGACCGATACCGATATCGACCCCAAGAAGGTGGCGGTCATCGGCCACTCACGTAGTGGTAAGGCATCGCTGTGGGCTGGCGCACAGGACACCCGCTTTGCGGCGGTCATCTCCAACGACTCCGGTTCCACCGGTGCCAAACTGGCCCGCCGTGGTGATGGTGGTGTGGGTGGCGAGACGGTCCAGCGCATCAACGACAGCTTCCCGCACTGGTTCCCACAGACGTACAAGGCTTATAACAATAAAGTCGATAGCCTGCCGGTCGACCAGCACGAACTGATTGCCCTGGTGGCGCCACGGCGCGCCATCGTGGCAAGCGCCACCGATGACGGCAACGCTGATCCGCAGGGTGAATTCCTGTCCTACGTCAACGCCACGCCGGTCTATTCACTATATGGCTATGGAAACAACGGCCTGGGCGGCAAAGGCTGGCGTCCGGACACCGGCAAGAACTACCGTGGCGATGCTATGAGCTACTTCCTGCGCGCCGGCGGCCACGGGCTGACCGGCCAGGAATGGAACGCCTATATGACGGGTGACATCTTTTCGCCTGGCCCTCCTTAGTGCGATTACGATACTATTACGCTATAAACAGGTACCTAGACATGAATAAGACCTCCACCAAGGCCGGCCGCACCGGCCGGATAACCGCGGCCGTAGCCGCCACTGCTTTTAGCGCCCTGTGCGTCCTGGCGAGTGCGCCGGCGTTCGTGGGTAGCGCCCAGGCGGCCAGCAGCCGTGTGGCGGCGTATTCCGGCGCTACCATCACTATCGATGGTGTCAAATATCCGGACCCGCTGACGCTCAAAAGCGGCACCAAAGTGACTTCTACCTCGGTCTGGGAGAACTCCCGCCGGGCAGAGATCCTAGCCGACTTCCGCCAGAACGTTTACGGCCAGAACTTCAGTGGCAATTACACGCAGACGTTCAGTGTGGCTACTACCAACTTCACCAACGTCAAACGCAAGATCGTGACCGTCAGGATCGCCGCGCCATATGCCACGGTCAGCTATCCGGTACGCACCTTCATACCGACCAACCAGGCGGTCAAGGGAACCTTCCTGATGATCGACCACCGGGCTGCCGCCACCGATGATCCGGCACAGAACACCGATTATCTGCCAGTTGCCCGTCTGAATGCGGCCGGTTACGCCATCGCCATCATCAATGCCAACGACGTGGCTCCGGACAACAACTCCAGCTACCGTAGCAAGATGATCAACGCTTTCTACAAGTCATCGTCAGCGTTGCCGGACAATGCTATGCGCGCCGTCGGCACCTGGTCATGGTCGGCTAGCCGGGCCATGGACTATCTGGTGACCGATTCCGACATCGACGCCAGCAAGGTCGCTGTCATCGGCCACTCGCGTAGCGGCAAGGCTGCACTCTGGGCTGGCGCCCAGGACACCCGCTTTGCGGCGGTCATCTCCAACGAATCGGGCAACACCGGCGCCAAACTGGCCCGCCGCGGCGCAGCCGGCGTCAATGCCGAGACCGTGGCAGCTATCAATAACAACTTTCCATACTGGTTCGCCCAGACCTACAAGGCCTACAATGGCAACGAATCATCACTGCCAGTGGACCAGCATGAGCTGATGGACCTGGTAGCGCCGCGCCGCGTCTACATCGCCAGCGCCCAAGGTGACAATAACTCCGATCCCAAGGGTGAGTTCCTGGCCTACACCGCAGCTTCGCAGGTCTATGGCTTGTATGGCATCGGTAACAACGGTCTGCCATCCAACACCTGGCAGCCAGCATTGAACACGCCATACCGTGGTGACGCCATGAGCTACCACTTGCGCAGCGGCTCGCACGACCTGAACTACGTGGACTGGGGCTTCTACATGAACGGTGATGTCTTCAACCGTTCCGCCCCTACGCAGTAAACATCCCATACGATAATTGGAAAAGACCACCCGTGCCGTTGGCGGCGGGTGGTCTTTTACTGGAGGTTCATAGCGTAGTTTGTAAGAACGCTTCGGATAAATAAGTTGATGACAAGTAGACAGTGATGGAGTTGGGTTGCATGCGGTGGGCATGGCAATCTGTGTAAGCTCTGCCATGCCCACCCGCTACGCGTTGTCGTCAGGGCGTTGGAGTAGCCTGCGAGTCGTCATGAGTTTTTCGTAGGAGGCTTCGCTGCTCAGCATCAAGTCCTCGAATTCGAACTCCATGTGGCTAGTGCGGCGCAGTCCCCGGAATGACCCGAGCATTGCATAGGCTCCCATCGCCAGACATGGCACGGCCAACGTCAACAACTAGATCGTGGACCAGACGGACATACCTACTCCTTGTAGATGTTGGATGATGTGGCGTGGTGCTACTTACCCGTCTAGGACAGGATGACCGCTGCAAATGCCAGTGTGACCAGCATGGTGTTGTACGCTGCATGGTATGTGGTGCTGCGCTCGCATCCGCCCTTGAAGTACTGGTAGGTGAACCAAAGTCCACCGATGATCAGGGCGATCGCCGTTCCGATGGAAATCATCATGATCAGATGCTCCAAGCCGAAGCGGATGCTACGGACAATGCCATGCTTCCAGTTTCTGGTCCCCTCACGGAAAGAACGCTCTTCGATCTCAGCCAAGTATGGCAGCGCAAGGGTAAGCACCGGCAAGAAAATGAGTGCGTACCACTTCCACTGGAGGCCAGAGAAAATGAGGTTTGCGCCTCCTGTCCCGTCGCCATCAAAGAAGAAAGACAAGATCCACAGGAGTGGATTCTTGTCCATGAACGGCACGTACTTGTTCAGCAGCATGGCTGCTGTGATCACCGACGCGATGATGGGGATGTTGGTCAGGAAGTGTACCGGACGGTACTTCCTGATGATGGCGAGGTTCTTTCGAAGTCTTCCATCGCCGAAAGCTGCGTACGCGACAACGGCGCCCATGCAGGCGGTCACGGCAACTTCAGTAACGCTACCCATTTCGGACTCTCTTCTCAACTTTGGCAGAGATTGCCTCTCGGGTTACGAGCGTGTGGTTTCCTGTACACACAAGGTGAGAGCTAAAAGCACGAAAATCACGCTCTTACTACTCACCTTGTGACTGTCTACTTGTCAAAGTGCTCTAGTAGTCAGGTGTAAGTCTCACTAGAACTTAATTAATTATACAATAAAAATAATAAAAAATCAATAGTGGTGGGGGCAGCTGGACTTGAACCAGCGACCAATCGGTTATGAGCCGACTGCTCTAACCACTGAGCTATGCCCCCAGGGTTATGATGCTGACAGCTGGCTGGCAGCCGTTATGTAGCGCCTGACAGATGTCTAACAGATGAAAGTATAGCAGATTTGCAACCGGAGTATATAATATGTCATATACGGTAAGCATATGCTTGATAAAATCAAAACGTTCTTCGTCTCGTTGCAGGATGACCCTCGCGTCACCCAGTTCCGTGATGTCCGGGCCATCGGTCTGTTGGCGTTCCTGTTCGTGGCGCTGATGGTGACCTGGAGCGGGGCTAAGGTCATCCAGCGCAACTACGAACTGCAGAAGGAAATCTCGCGTATGAACCAGGAAGTGGCGGTGCAGGAGTTGGCCAATAACAACCTCAAACTGCAGAACCAGTACTTCAATACCGAGCAATATCTTGAGCTGAAGGCCCGTCAGGACTTCGGTCTGGGCCGGCCTGGTGAAAAGCAGCTGCTGGTGCCAAAGGATGTGGCGCTGAAGTATGTGACCACGCCGCAGTCCAAGGCAGAGGCGCCGACGCCGTCCAGCCGCAAGCCGGCCTACCAGCGTAATTTCGAAGCCTGGGTAGACTTCTTCCTGCACCGCCAGGACCCGTCGGCTGGTCCTTCTGACCAATAGTTGAGTCTATGGTCTGGTTTTGACGTGGTTTTGGCGTGGCGTGATGTAGCGTGGCAGTTTTCTCATGCCTTTTGCTATTTTCGAGATGTAACGAGTTTGGTGCGTGCTCGTATCTGTTGAATGTGTAACAAAGTGCTTACGCACGAAAAAATGCAAAATGAGAGGCGCTTCGTGCGGCTGCCGGGTTGCTGACCAAGTCGTATTACCATCAGCGACAGACGAGCGAAAAAGGACCCCAGAAAAAGACCCTCAGAGGACTGACATTGACAAAAAAACAAAGCGCCACTACAATACATCGAGTTAACCACTCAGATGACGCGGGGTGGAGCAGCGGCAGCTCGCGTGGCTCATAACCACGAGGTCGCAGGTTCGAGTCCTGCCCCCGCAACCATATACGTTTCAGAAGTACCAGGATTATGTCCTGGTATTTTTTTACTCGATAGAGGTTCGTATAGAGCGCTTATTTTAGAGGTTCCAAAGCTATGCTTTTGAGTATCGTATGTCACTCCAGATGGGAAGATCAGCTTTTGGAACCTCTGCTGTAACTCGAAACTAGCATCAGCCCACTGTTTGTCTACGGACTCCATGAAGTTAATGGCATACTCAATATCGGTTTCTCGAAGTGCCTGGCCAGCTTCTAAGTCTTTCAGTTTTTCGGTGGCATCAAGCTTTCTGATGTCTAGCGAGTCGATAAATTCATTCTTCTCATCTTTAGTCAGGTCGCCTGATGTAAACCTTTCAATCGCGTTAACTCGAAGCCTTGCTACTTCGTCTAATTCTCGGCGTATGCCTTCAATGTCTGTATTCAGGCGTCCTAGCTGATGGTTCGCTTCTCGGACCAAAACCTCTTTGTATAGTCTCAGCGTGCCATCGGTGGGGCGTAGGGAACTTAGATATGTCTGGAAGTCCTCATGTACTCTTTTAGCTGGCACGGAAGGCGTCTTGCAACCACGGCCACAGTGATACCTTGGAGAGTAGCCTCCATTACCAGTACGTGGAGCAGAGGCGTACATCATGTTATTGCATCGAGAGCAAAGGAGCAGCCCCTTAAGGACATACGATAAATTCTTTTTGATGTGGGCTTCGTCTTTACGGCTGTTGCGTCCATAGATGAGCAGTTTGTTCCGCTCGAATGTTTCCACAGAGATAATGGGATCGTGCTGCCCTTTAACCAGTTCGAAGTCGGTAAATGAGTCACAGATGAATCCTGCGTACACGGGATTCTTAATGATGCGGTTCAGAGAGTCTTCGCCCAAGATCTTGCC
>JALQUD010000025.1:0-328 GCA_023268595.1 Candidatus Saccharimonadia bacterium | reverse complement strand
AGCCAATTTCTGCGGCGTAGCGGGTGAGGTCTGCTTTGTTGATATCACCTATGCTGAAGCGCTCAATGACATTGCGGACTTTCGGCGCCATATCACTAAGTTTCAAAGATGGGCGAAGCTTGCCTTCAAAATTCGGTTTCTTGCATATCTCATAACCTACGACGGGCGGATGCTGGTAGAATCCCTGCCTGGCTAGTGATTTCATGTTGTCCAAGGTGTACTCACGCTTGTTAGCATTATCCATTTCAGCCAGTAGGACATGCATGATCTCCATGAAGCGGCCATTCATAGTATCGTCGAAATGCTCGGTTGCGGAACGGATGGTTAT
>JALQUD010000024.1 GCA_023268595.1 Candidatus Saccharimonadia bacterium | reverse complement strand
TGGCCACCCGGTCGGTGCGGCTCAGGCTGCCGGTCTTGATCTGGCCGGTGTTCAGTCCGACGGCCAGGTGGGCGATGGTCACGTCCTCGGTCTCTCCTGAACGGTGTGACATCACGGCAGTCCAACCGGCGTCGTGGGCCATGCGCACGGCAGCGATGGTTTCCGACAATGATCCGATCTGGTTGACCTTGATCAGGATGGAGTTGGCCGCTTTCTCGTTGATACCCCGTTCCAGGAATTCGGTGTTAGTCACCAGTAGGTCATCACCGACCAGCTGCAACTTGGCGCCAAGCCGTTCGTTCATCGATTGCCAGCCCTCCCAGTCGTCCTCACCCAAGCCGTCTTCGATGGAGCGGATCGGGAACTTGGCAGCCAAGCCCTCATAGAAACTGATCATGGCTTCGCTGGTCAGCGTTTTGCTTTCCGTGCCCAGCACGTATGCGCCGTCCTGCATCAACTCAGTGCTGGCCACGTCGAGCGCCAGGACCACATCATCGCCCAGCGTGTAACCGGCTTTTTCGACGGCCTGCTGGATCAGTTCCAGGGCTTCGGCATTGCCGTTGCGCACTGCCGGCGCATATCCGCCCTCGTCACCGACCGTCGTACCATAGCCGGCTTCCTTCAGCACCTTACCGAGCGCATGGAAGATTTCAGCGCCTACTTGCAAACAGTGGCTAAAGCTACGGGCACCGACCGGCATGACCATGAATTCCTGGATGTCGGTGCTATTGGCGGCGTGCTTGCCGCCATTGATGATGTTCATCATCGGCAATGGCAGGCTCAGTTTGTCGTTGCCAGCCAGCTTGGCGACGTACCGGTATAATGGCAGTCCCTCGGAGGCGGCAGCCGCTTTGGCCGCTGCCAGCGATACCGCCAGGATGGCATTGGCACCCAGCCGGCCCTTGTTCGGCGTGCCATCCAGGTCGAGCATGGCCTGGTCGACAGCCAGCTGGTCCATGGCGTCCTTACCCACCAGTGCCTCGCGGATCTCACCGTTAACATACGCCACCGCTTTCAGGACCGATTTGCCGCCATATGCTTGGTCACCATCACGGAGCTCGATGGCTTCATGTGACCCGGTACTGGCGCCGCTCGGTACGGCCGCTCGGCCGAATGAGCCGTCTTCCAGCGTCACGTCGGCTTCGACGGTCGGGTTACCCCGGCTGTCCAGGATCTGGCGGGCTTTGATTGCGGTGATGTTCATGGGCGGCCTCCTTACGGTCATTATCGGTAACGTGGGCATTACTGCTTACGTATCACCGTTCCATTAAACACCTAAGTAGTGCCCAGTTTCAACACTCGCGAAATTATATACTTTTTATGCAGAATCGATATATTTTCCAGACTGTCACACGAGGGTGCAGTGACAACCATCAGTTAGGGTACGGTTGCGCGGTCTCGGAAGGCTTGCCACCGGCGATGGTCGGCCAGCCGCCGGACCAGATGATCTTGTCGACCATGCCGAAGCGGCCACCGACGCCGGCTTTACCGTCATACGCATGGTAGACCAGATAATCATTGGCGCCTAAGGTGGCCACCGAATTGTGGCCCGGGCCCTTCCAACGGTTGCCCGATGACAGGATAGGATTGCCCTTCTTGCTGAACGGCGTCAACGGTCCGGATGACCGCGCCACGCCCACGCCATAGGAATCGGCCGTGTACAAGTTGCCGCTGTAGAACATGTAGTATTGGCCATCCTTCTTCATCACCCATGAACCCTCGATACCTTTGGTACCTTCCCAACCCAAGCCTTTGCGTAGTACTTCGACCCGGTTACCGATGAAGGTCACGCCGTCCTGAGCGACTTCGCGGCCGAAGATACGCGTATCGCCACCGTCTTCTTTGTAGTAGACATACTGTCGGCCGTCATCGTCGCGGAAGAAGTTGACGTCGATCGTCCAGAAGCTTTCCTGCACCAGCGGCTTGCCCAGGTCGGTGTACGGGCCGGTCGGGCTGTCGGCGGTCGCCACACCCACGCGCAGCGCACCGGCGCTGTCACTAGCGCTATAATACACCGCGAAACGGTTGCCGACCTGATGGATCTCCGGTGCCCAGAAACGGTCCTTGCCCCAAGGGTGCGTACCGTTGAAGACGCTCTTACCTGTCGGCACCCAGCTGATCAGGTCGGTCGACTCGTAGATCGGGAATGACGGTACGCCGGCGGTACTCACCAGATAGTATTTGTTACCATACTTCATGACTCCCGGGTCGGCCGTGCTCGGCTTGATCGGGTTCTGATAGGTCAGCGACGTCTGGTTGCAGTCATTATAACCAAAGCGTACCGCTAAGCCTCCGGACGTATCCGCAGCCTGACAGGCTTTGGCTTTACCGGCCAGGGTACCACTTTCGGCTTCGGCGGCCGTCTGGTTGGTCGCAGCCGACGAGAACTGCATCAGCGCCCAGCCGCAGAGCGCCAGGGCGGCCACCACCGACAGCCGGGCCGCCATCGGCTTCCAATTGACCGCTTGTCTAGTTCGTTTGGTCTTAACTTGCTTCGTCATTCTGTGGCCGCTCCAACAGCACCGGCTCGACCGCCGGGTCGGTCTTGGCAATCTTTATGATATCTTTGTCGATTTTCTTGAGTTCCTTATGGGCGTTATTGAAGTGATTGACGCTGGTACCAAGCGAACCGCCCAGCTTCTGCATCAACGTCTCATAAGCGGCGATGTGCCGGCCCAGCTCACCGACACGGATCTGGATATCCTTGGCCTGCTCCTCTATCTGTAGGGCACGCAAGCCCTGCATGACCGTCTGCAGGTAAGCCATGAAGGTCGTCGGGCTGACGATGATGACGTTCTTCTCACGGAAGGCGTATTCGATCAGGTCGCGGGCGCTGGTATTGGTAACACCCACCTTGTTGACTAACAGGTCGTAGTAGATAGCCTCACTCGGGATGAACATGAAGGCATAATCCATGGTGTCCTTCTTGGGCTGGATATACTTGGCGGTCTCATCGATGCGTCCCTTCAGGTCGGCCTTGAAGGCCCGGGCGTACATCTCCCGTTCCAGCTTGTCCTTGGATTCGACCAGGCGGTTGTAATTCTCCAGACTGAACTTGCTGTCTACCGGCAGCATCTTACCCTTATCAAGGATGATGACCGCATCGGCGATCAATTTGCTACCGTCCTCGGTCTTACCCAGTTCCTGTTGGAGCTTATAGCGCTCGGGCGGCATGACATTCTTAAGCACCTGGTCCAGATAGTATTCGCCAAGAACACCGCGTTGCTTAGGATTCTGAAGCACGTTCTGCAGTACCCGTAGCTCATCCGCCACGTCCACCACCCGGCGGTTCGTGTCGTCAAGTTTGGTCAGCCGCTCGGTCACATCACTGATCAGTTTGGAGCTGGCGGCGAATTGGCGCTGTAAGGCTTGTTGCATCTGGGCATTATTGCTGCCGATGGTAGTGTGCATACCTTCACGCATCCTGGACACTTCCTGGCTCAGCCGCTCCATGTCCTGCTTGAGCAAACCGGCAGCCGTGTCGTCGGTCTTGGCCGGCCGGCGTTGCATTATGACCGTGACCAGCAAAGCGATAGCCACCAACCCCAACACCACCGTCGTACTTTCCATTAAGCACTAGTATAACCTATGGTTGGCTGTGGTAAAAACCATACTAGGCAACATCCGACATAAGCTGTATAGTCAGTTTTATCAGCAGTTAATGAAAGGAGGTAATCATTTTGAGAAGTCCTAGATCTAACGGGCGCAGGGTTCAGATACACGGAGTATCAGCGGCATAAGCCGACGGCCCTGACTTACGCAAGGCTCCAGCGTCCGTGGCATACGCTGCTTAGCCGCCGCAGCAACCATCTGCACGCAATCCTGCGCATACGTAGGCCAAATGTCACGAAGACCGCACACCGCTTCACGCGTGTGCGGTCTTTTATATTAGTGCAAGTGTTATAATAAAGCGTAACTTTGTTAACCAAAGCCATGCGGATGGACCGCAGACGCGTATACCAACGCGGAGCACGAAAGAGGTGGTCATATGACCATGCGATTCGTTACCAGCAGCTTCTGCCATGCGGGTGGCTGTGTCGGCATCAGCGCCGCGTACGACATGGCGACCAGCAGCTTCTGTCAGAAGGGTGAGTGCGTCGGCATCACGGTCGTGAAGACGGCGACCAGCAGCTTCTGCGCCAAGGGCGAGTGCGTCGATGTCTACGCCGACGGTGCCGGCTTCATGGCCATCGGCGACACCAAGCTCGAAGACCCCCAGGCCAGTGCCCTGGTACTGGACACGGCATCCTACGAGCTGTTCCGACAGGCCATCATGGCGGGCTGGTTCGACTACAGCCGGCTCAACGGCCAGCCGATGGTCAGCGACGCCCGCGCCACAACACTGGTCTTCGTCCAACTGGAGCCGGAGCGCGGACGCTACCAGATCGGTCTCGGCATCCACTGTGGGTGTCCCGACAACACCGAGGCCAAGCTGTTCTTCGACCGCGATGAGTGGGACGCGTTCGTCAACGGCATCAAGAACGGCGAGATGACACCCGAGCTTCTCCGGTCGACCGACGCCAAGGTCTGACGATCGCACCACGCACACCTCAACCCATCCACCTAGGCGCCATCGGCGAGGATTCCAAGTTGGGCTTCATGCTCACTCCTTGCCGATGGCGCCGTTACACTATTTATTACCAGCACCTAGTGGCCGATAAATCTGGTCACCACGAACATGAACAGCGCGCCAAGGACGGTCAGGCCGAGCGTCTTGTATGACGAATGCTTGCTGTGCGCTTCAGGCAGGATCTGGCTGGCACCGATGTACAGCAGGAAGCCAGCGAAGAATCCCAGGTATATCAGCAATCCATGGTCGCCGATAGTAAAGAACAGGGTCGACAGCGCACCAAGGATCGGTGCGATGGCGTCGATCGCCAGCAACATCAATGCCCGGCGACGGTTGTTACCGTTCAGCATCATCAGGCTGGCGGTGTTGATACCGTCGCTGAAGTCATGGGCGATGACTGCGATGGCGACCGCCAGACCGATACCTTCGTTAACCTGGAATGCCAAGCCGATACCGACTCCGTCCAGGAAGCTATGCCCGGCCAAAGCCAACGCCGAGGCCACACCGACATGCGGATGATGATGTCCTTCTTCATATTCACCCTCTTGGGCATGATGGATCAGGATGGACTTCTCGACGACATGGAATGCCAGGAAGCCGATGATGAGCGCCACCATCGGCCACATCTCTTCGACACCCGTCTCATGGACCAGATGGAAGATTTCCGGCAGGATATCAAAGGCTATCAGCCCCATGATGACGCCGGCCGTAAAACCGAGTATCCGGTGCAGCCGGTCCTTGTTTTTCAAAGCTAACAGACCACCTGCGAAGGTGGACACTACCGTGGCGGCAGCAAGTAAGATTGGCAACATACCGTATATAATGCGCCGAGAGACCAATATTTGCAAATATGTCGCATTTATATCAATAATTACGATGTTAGGCTGTAATATAGCTCACATATCAATCAGCTATCCGGATTTATACTTACTGCATGTCAAGCAGCACTATAACCAGAGAACGGCACGGCCGCGGATTCCGCTACTTCCAATACGGCCAACCCGTGACCGATAACACTAAGCTGGAATACGTCAAACGTCTGGCCGTGCCGCCAGCCTGGCGTGATGTCAGTATCGCGTCTTCGGCCAAAGCCAAAATCCTGGCCCGTGGCACCGATGCCGCAGGACGGCAACAGGCTATGTACAACCCTACGTTCCGGGCCCGGCAGGACAAAGCCAAATTCGACCGGATCCTACGCTTCGGCCAGCGCTTACCTGGTTTACGCCGTCAGGTCGAAAAGGATCTTGCCCGGCGCAAACTATCCAGGGAAAAAGTACTGGCCTGCGTCGTCAAACTCATGGATCAGGCGTATTTCAGGGTCGGCAACCAGCAATACGCCAAAGAGAACGGACATTATGGCGTGACGACTCTGCGCAGCAAGCACGCCGGCATCACGACCACCAGTGTGACATTCGACTTCATCGGCAAGAGCGGCAAACACCAGCATAAACGCATAGATGACCGCCAGTTGGCACGCATAATCAAGCAGCTCGATGAGCTGCCCGGCCACGAGATATTCAGATACCTCGATGAAGACGGTGCCATACACGACATCAATAGTAGCGACGTCAACGCCTACATCAAACAGCAGATGGGCGACGATTACAGTGCCAAGGATTTCCGGACCTGGGGCGGCACGCTGCTGGCCAGTGCCGAGCTCGGGGCGATAGAGCGGGCACGCAACGAGCATCAACTCAAGAAGATCATCAACGGCTGCGTGCGCAACGTAGCCGAACAACTTGGCAATACTCCGGCCGTCACCCGCAGCTCGTACATCGATCCACGGATCATCACAGCCTACGAGACCGGCGATTCATTATCGAAAGTCTATGGCACCATCGCCACCATGCGGCCGCGCAAATATCTCAAACCGGAAGAGCGTTGCTTACTGAAACTACTGAGCCGACCATAGGCCTTCAGTCAGTCAGTCAGTCAGTCAGTCAGTCGGTCGGTCGGTCGATCAACGCGACACGAACGGGTTGTCTTTGATATGGAAACGCCACGGCACATCCTTGGCCCGCGATATGCCGATTCGCTCAGAGACGACGATATCATCCGGTTGCACAGCCGGTGCAAGTTCAAGTGACAGACTTGCACCGTATAACAAATCGGTGCCGTTGTCCGACTTACCAATGCCAAATGCCTGGCATAGTTTGGCCGGTCCGTTCGTCAGTGTCGCACCCGACAGGCCACCACGCGCAGCGCTCATCGCAGCCACGCCATCCTCCGGCATCAGCGCCCGTATCAGTACCGCCGAACCGTCCTCGGGTCTGCCGGTCACCACATTACAACAATAGTGCATACCGTAGGTGAAGTAGACATACATATAGCCCGCCCGACCGAACATGATCTCGGTACGCGGCGTCTTACCCTTATGGCTATGGCTGGCTTCATCGGTCTGGTCATAGGCTTCGGTCTCCACGATCGCACCGGCCAGGCGTACGCCATCGACCATGCGGACCAGCTTGCAGCCAAGAAGCCGCGGTGCTACTTCATAGGCCGGGCGTTCCAAAAAACGCCACTCATCCGGCAGGACATCCGTATCAGGCATCAGGATTCAGGCCGGCCGCCGCCAACACGCGCTTGGACAGGAACAAGCCGGCCTTCTTACTGACACCATGGTTTTCCTTGATGGTGTGCGCGGTAATGTTTTCCACGTCATCCCCGAAAATCTCGGTGGTCTTGCCGCGGATGACCACACGGTCCTTAGTGCCGTAAATCACATCCATCGGCATCTTCAGATGCTTCAGGTCCTCAGCGGTCGTCTGCTCCATGATGGTATGCTTCAGACTTCTGACGAACGGCCGCCATGTCTCATCACTCAGCGTAAAGCCGGCGATACGCTCGGCCAGTTTCTGGGCCCGTCGCTTGCCCTGCCCCGGTTTGAAAATCGGCCGGTAGGTCACGACCCGCTCATACAGACGGAAGTAAATATTGGTGCGTAAGCGGTAGCTACGCTTGTCGGGCAGGCCTTTATATAAGGGCATTTCGTAAAGTACCAGGTGCTGTACCAGGTCCGGACGCAGCCGGGCCACACGCACCGCGATCAGGCATCCCATGGAGTGGCCAAGCAGGATCAGTTTGCGACCCCGGCGTACCAGCTGATACCGCTCGATAGCCGCGATGACCGCTTGGGCATGGTCATCGGTGGTGTACTTGATACGCTCCGGTTTTGGCGAGGCTCCGAAGCCAAGCAGGTCAAAGGCTACCACCCGTACCGGCCGGCCTTCCAACCGGTCAACCACGTGACGCCAGGCCGTACCGTGCCGTCCGATGCCGTGCAATAACAATACCGGCGTCAGGTGCTTGTCACCGACGTCGACTGACTTCATGAGGCGGTACGGACGACCGAGCCGCTCATGCCATAACCGGTCAAACCAAGTATCAAGCCGACCCATTACTACCAGTATACCGGACTATGCCTGGTGTTCGCCTGATCCCGATGCTAACGTCTGGTGATGTTCACGCCTGGACGACCAGAACGCCGTGCCTATCAGTACCAATCCAGCCACACCGGCGATAGCTTCCGGAACTTTGGCGACGATACTCAACAGCATCACTGCCGCCAGCACACCGACGGTATAGTGGGCGCCGTGTTCCAGGTAACGATACTTATCCAGCGTCCCCTTGCGGACCATGTAGACCGTCAGCGAGCGAACCCAGAAGGCGCCAACGCCCAAACCGGCAGCGATCAGAATAACTGATTGAGTGATGGCAAAGGCGCCGATGACGCCGTCCAACGAGAAGCTGGCGTCAAGGATTTCCAGGTAGATGAACGTGGCGAAGGCCGCCCATCCGGTCTGTGGCACGAATTGCTTCTGCTTCCGCTCGCTGGCTGTCGCCTTCTGCTGCAACCTGCCGAATAATTGCTCGACGCCACGGACCACGATATACGTGGCGATACCGATGAAGCCTGCTTTGATGGTCTCCTCTGGGTAATGGTTCGCTGGCAGCGCCGCCAGACCTAGTACGACCGCAACACTTGCCACGGCCGGAAACCATGAATAACCGACCTTTTTCAGATGCTTCTCAATCGGTTCGATCCAATGGGTTTCCTTGTTGCGGTCAAAGAAGAAGTGGAAGAACAGCATCATCAGGAAACCGCCACCGAAGGCAGCGATAGTGTGGTGCGCTTCGTTCAAGCGGGCAGCATAGGCATCAGGGCGGTTGAAGGCCAGATCAAGTACCTCGCGCCAGCCGATACCGGCGGTCAGGCTGACGATAGCGATCGGGAAGACGATGCGCATACCGAAGATGGCGATGACGATACCGATCGTCAGGAAGATGGTCTGCCAGAACTTCGACAACTTTTTAAGTACTTTTGCATTGATGACGGCATTCTCAAAGCTGAAGGTCACCTCGACCAGTATCAGCACGATCATGACCAGTAATGCGGACCAGCCAGCCTCGAAGGCGGCGATGACGAGGGCGGCGACCGACACCCCGAAGAAGCGTAGTTTTTCTTTCATGACTATAACTATACCGCCATGGAATACGGTTTACAATTCTTAACTAAACATTATGTACGCTACACGTCCCGGCCACCACAGACAGCAGGAGCCAGGCGCGTGGCGGAATGGTACACTAGGTGGCATATGGATATGCGACCCCTGGCAGAACGGATGCGGCCCGACCACCTTGACGAGGTGGTCGGTCAGAAGCACCTGGTCGATGCAGGCAAGATCGTGCGCCAGATCGTCGATAAGAAGCAACCGACCAGTCTGATACTGTGGGGTCCGCCCGGCAGCGGCAAGACCACCCTGGCACGGATCATCGCTCGCGAGACCGAGTCAGAGTTCATCGAGCTGAGTGCCGTCACCGCCGGCAAGGCGGATGTCACCAAGGTGATCGAACACGCCAAACAGAACCAGCGCCTGGCCATGCGCACCATCCTGTTCGTCGACGAGATCCACCGCTTCAACAAGGCTCAGCAGGACGCTTTCCTGCCGCATGTCGAGGATGGCACTATCGTCCTGATCGGCGCTACCACTGAGAACCCCAGTTTCGAAGTCATAACACCGTTATTGAGCCGCTCACGGGTGTTGGTATTGCAGCCGCACACCAAGCAGGACATCGTCGACATCCTGACGCGTACAGCCAAGGCCGAAAAGCTCAGCGCCAAACGCCTGCCCACCAAGAGCATCGAGCTTCTGGCTGAGCTTTCGGGCGGTGACGCACGGGTAGCCCTTGGTAACCTGGAGCTGGCCATGCAGTTGTCGGCCGCCGGCCCGATCACGCCAGGCATCGTCGAGACCGCCGCCCAGAGCCGGCTACCCGGTTACGACAAGAAGGGCGAGCAGCACTACAACATAATCAGCGCTTTCATAAAAAGCATGCGCGGCAGCGACCCGACGGCCAGCCTGTATTACATGGCCCGCATGCTCCAAGCCGGCGAGGACCCCAAGTTCATCGCCCGGCGGATGGTGATATTCGCCAGCGAAGATATCGGCCTGGCCGCACCGGCAGCGCTCAATCTGGCCGTCAGCACGTTCCTGGCCGTCGAGCGTATCGGTATGCCGGAGTGCGGATACAACATGTACCATTGCGCCACCGTACTGGCCAAAGCGCCGAAATCACGTCAGACCACCGATGCAATGCATGCCGCCCAGGCGGCAGCTAAGCAGTACGCCGACCTACCGGTACCGCTGCACGTACGCAACGCGCCTACCAAACTCATGAAAGACCTGGGCTACAACAAAGATTACAAGTGGGAGGCGGGTTATCAGGACAAACGCGGTTTTCTGCCGCCCGAACTAGCGGATCTGGACTTCTTCGCTTAGATGACTTTTCCGATGAAGCTATGATGCCCGTATCTAAGTAGAACTTTACGTCCGCGTCGGCTATCATTATATATATGCCCAAGAAACAAAAAGCTCCATCGCGATGGGTCCGTTCACGACGTCTGCTCAGCCGGCGTGTCAGCCTGGCGCTCATCATGGTGATAGTGCTGGCCATAGTCGTTGTCGCCCCGGACCTACGCATGCATGGCTCCGCCGATAACGGAGACAGATTGAAGCCGCGCGTCAGCGTAGCAGCCGATCCAGTCGATCCTGATCTGAAAAATCCGGTCATCAGCCGTGGCGTACCGGCATACGCTTCGGCCGGCGGTGCGACCGCAGCCAACGATGACAGCTATGACTCCGTGTGGAGTACCGGTCCTGGAGCCAGCTGGCTGGCATACGACATATCAAAGATACCGGCTAAGTACCGCGACGGACTGTTGATCGTCTGGTACAACGAAGCGACGTCGGCTTATGACCAGTCGCTCAGCCTGAACAAGAAGGCTTCATTGTCGATTCCGCATACCTATGTCATCGAAACCAATGATGCGCCGGGCAGCAACTCGCCGCCGCAGGCAGGCTGGTCGGTCCGCACCACGGTGCGCAATAACCCCTACCACTCGCGACAACATGTCATAGAAGAAAAGGATGCCAACTGGGTACGAATACGCATCGCCGGCAGCCAACCGACGCAGGTACGGTTGAACATGGACGTCTATCCGCTTGAGACCGGTCTGGCGGACAACTGGATTTTCTACGGCTCATCGACCCCATCACGGGCTATGAACCACCTGCGGCTGACACCGGAAGCCAAGACGTTCTCACAGATGATAGCCCAGGCACGGCCAGGCCGCTTCCCGGTACAGGAAAACGGTTCCATCGGCGGCATCAGTTCCGAGGATGGCGTCAAACATATCGATACCTGGCTTTCGATCTTCCCTGGCAAATACGTATACCTCGGCTTGGGAGCCAACGATGCCGCCGAGTGCGTACCGCCCGCCATCTTCTACCGCAACATGGAAACCATGGCCATAAAGGTTGTCAATGCGGGCAAAGTGCCGGTAATTCCAATGTTCAACTGGTCGCCATCAGGTACCGTCCAGCACTGCGGACCACCGCTCATCAACGAGATCGAACGCCTATACGTCGCTTACCCGCAGATTGTCCGAGGCCAGGATTTCTGGACCTATTTCCGTAATAATTCCGGCCTGGTTTCCGCCGACAACATACACCCGACACTCAAGGGTATGTGGGACTACCGTCGGCTGAGC
>JALQUD010000023.1:293-11857 GCA_023268595.1 Candidatus Saccharimonadia bacterium | reverse complement strand
GGGCTTGCTGAGCGAAGAAGAAGAGCAGCTACTATCTGGCGCCCTGGATTTTGACGAGCACACCGTTAGTAGCGTGACACTGCCGATCGGCTCGCTACGCGTAGCCTCGCCACAGCCGACGCCAGCCGAGATAGAGGAGCTGAGCGCCCATACCGGCTTCTCGCGTTTTCCTGTCTCCGATGGCAAGAAGGGGCTCAAAGGATACGTGCACCTGAAGGACATGTTGCATGTGACTGGCGACCGTCATGAGACACGGCTGGACGGCCGCCTGATCCGTCCGCTCGGCAGGGTCAAGGCAGAAGCTTCACTTCGTGACGCTTTGGCGGCCATGCGCCTGACCGGTGCGCATATCGCCCAGGTCACCAAGGGTGGTAAGCTGGTCGGCGTGGTCATGTTGGAAGACGTGCTGGAAGAACTGGTCGGTCCGATCCGTGACGAGACGCGTAAGCAGCAATGATACGTTAACGTCGCAAAAAACACTCGTTTTGCTATACTTAATCAGTTATGCATGAAATGATCTCTCCCCATCCCGAAGAAGAGCACCGCTCGCACCGCGCCGCCTGGCTGCGTGCGGCAGTGCTCGGTGTCAACGACGGTATCGTCAGCACCTCCAGCCTGATGCTTGGCGTGCTGGCAGCCTCCGGCTCCGATAGCAAGGCAATCCTGACTTCCGGTATCGCCGGCCTGTTCGCGGGCGCGTTCTCCATGGCGGTCGGTGAATACGTCTCCGTCAGTTCGCAGCGCGATTCGGAACGGGCCGACATAGACATCGAGAAGCGGTCGCTGGCCAAGAACCCGGAAGCTGAACTGGCGGAGCTGGCTGCGATATACGTCTCACGCGGCCTGGACGCCAAGCTTGCCAAGCAGGTCGCCCAGCAGCTCCATGACCATGATGCCGTGGCTGCCCATGCCCGTGATGAGCTTGGCATCGACCATGAGGCCTTGGCTAATCCGGTGCAGGCCATGGTGGCCTCGGCATTGTCATTCGCCTTGGGTGCGCTGATACCGATCGTGGCGGCCATAGCCGCTCCTGACGAGTACGGTGCCTGGGCAATCGTCCTGGCTTCGCTGGCTGGCCTGGCCATCTCGGGCGGGGTTGGCGCCCATATAGGCGGTGGACGCAAGCGTATCGCCGGTATGCGCGTCTTCGTGGGCGGTGGTATCGCCATGGCCATCACGGCGCTCATCGGCCATCTGATCGGCGCTGCGGTTTAGCTGCGCGCTGTGCATGTCGCAACACATTTTTGTTGAATGTCTTAATCGTTAGCTTTATAGTGGGAACTCCAGACCGACCTCATACGGCCTCGCGGCCTATGTACTTTTCCGACTTACCCAAGTAGTATGTAAACAGGCAACATAAGCATTTATGCTCAATCTATTATCTGCCAAAACTAAAACCCTAAACAAAAAGCCAGTCATGAACCGTAAGAAACTCTTCGCCGTAAGTTTTGTCAGCCTTATAGCTGTCGGTGCTGTCATATCACCGGTCGTTTTCGCCGACAAATACCAAGAGCAGATCAACCAGCTCAACAGCGACAGCGCCAACAAGCAGGGTTCAGTCAACCAGCTTGGTGCTCAGGCCTCAGATCTGAAGGACAAGATATCTAAGCTTCAGGCCCAGATCGTGGCGTTACAGGGGCAGATCACTAACACCGAACAGCAGCGTGACAAGACCCAGGCCGCCATAGTCCAGGCCGAAGCCGACTTGGTCAAGCAACGGTCGTATCTATCCGACAGCGTCAAGGCGGCATATGTTGACGGCGGCGTAAGCTCGCTGGAGATGCTGGCCAGCAGTGAGAATATAAACCAGTTCGTAGACCAGCAGCAATACCAGAACTCGGTCCAAGGTCAGGTACAGCGTACATTAGACTCCATCAAGCAGCTGCAGGCCAAGCTCGCCAAAGACAAGGCCACGCTTGAACAGATGATTTCCGACCTCAACAAGATGCGCGCCGATGTATCCGCCCAGCAGGCCGAGCAGGGGCGTCTGTTGAGCCTGAATGAGCAGGAGCAGTCCGACCTGAACGGCCAGATCGCCTCCAACAAGACGAAGGTCAAGGATTTGGAGAAACAACAGGCCCTGGAGAACGCCCGGCTGAGCGCCGGTACCGGCATACCGGCTGGTGCCCGCGGCGGCGGTGGTTATCCAGCCGTCTGGGCCAACGCGCCGATTGACAGCATGATTGATAGTTGGGGCATGTATAACCGTGAATGCGTCAGCTATACCGCCTTCAAGGTTGCCGAAAGCGGACGTTATATGCCGTACTGGGGTGGCATCGGCAACGCTAACCAGTGGGATGACAATGCCCGGCGCGCCGGCATACCAGTCGACAGTAGTCCGCGACCGGGCGATGTCGCAGTCAGCAATGCCGGATACTATGGCCACGTCATGTACGTCGAATCCGTGGCTAGTGATGGCTCGATATATGTCAGTGACTACAACCAACAGTTCGACGGCCTATACCGTGCGTACTGGATATCCGCCAGCACCGTGGCCGCTAAGAACCTGGTTTTCATCCACTTCTAGAAGACGCATCATTCCGATAATGCATAAAAAGAGCCGCTCATGCCGGCTCTTTTGTGTTGGGTGGTTGGCGGTAGTCGCTGTAGGTACGACTGCGGGGATTACTGTCCGAGTGACAATTCCGCCAGGGAGGCGACCATCAGTTTGGTGACTTTGGCCATCTGCGTGAAGTTGATATTCTTCACGCTGTCGGAGGTTTTGTGGTAGTCGGGGTAGCTGTCGGTAGCACAGTCAGCGCCGTATACCGAGGGTAGGTTCTTGTTCCAGAACTGCCAGGCGTCGACATCGTCGGAGTTGTAGCTCTGGTTGCTGGACTTCATGCCGATGTTGTATTTCGTGTTGACGCTGCCGACCTTCTCGTACAGCGGCTTGTCGCGTGTGTTGCTGTTATAGAAGTTGATGAAACACTCGCCATTCGGCGTGTAGCCTACCATGTCAAGGTTGTACATACCCTTGAAAGTCTTCGACTTGACGGCATTGATGTACGCCGGGCTACCGTTCATGTTCTCTTCCTCATCGTTAAAGCCGACGAAGTCCAGGGATGCTTTCATACACGGCTGGAAAGCTTTGAGCACCCGGCCGGCTTCCATGGCGGCGACCGTACCCGATCCGTCATCCTCGGCACCTGGTGCCACGGTCTTGGGGGACTGCGATATCGAGTCGATGTGCCCGCTGACCGCATAGAGCGTGTTGGGGTCCGAGCCCGCCAGGCGGCCGACGACGTTTGTCAGGCTGTAGCCGCCGGATGAGAACTGCTGGCTGGCATCTTCCAACCCGTAGCTGACGTACTGCTGACGTGCCCAGTCGGTCTTGATCTTATTGCCCGGCGAGCTGACGTGACGTGAGATTGACTCGTTAGGGGTGGGCTTGGAGTCGTCCTGTACCAGCTTGCGCAGATTTGCCTCGATGGTAGTTGCCGATACGCTGTCTACCAGTTTCTGGATGCCTGCCTGGTCACAACTGACGGCGCCGGTGCCACCGGCCGCTCCGCCGCCGAAAGTAACGGCCGAACCGCCGGATGCGCTGGCCGCTGCGACCGTCGCGGCTTTGCCAGCTAGAGATCCGCTTTCTGCCTCGACACTCAACGTCACGGTAGCTGCCCGGGTGCTGGCCAGCAGTGAGACGCCAAGGATGCCGATGGCGGCGACGGCGCCAATCTTCATCCCGTGCGCCTTTAATACCGTGGGTACCGCCAGGGCAGGGGTATGCCTGCTGGTGCTCGACGATTGTCGTCTCATATCTCTTCCATTATCCTAATCGCTCGCAAGCTTCTGTCATATGTTATTTCAGATTGGCTGCTTATGCTTTATATATACGATACGGTAAAACGCCACGTAAATCCATACGTTAAGCGTAAAGCTTATGTTTTAACATACTATTGTACGTTGTAAAAATATGTTTCAGTATTGACTTGAAAGCATTATGTACCTCATTATCCTGATATCAAAAATAACGTGCTCAGGAGTACAAGAGATGAGAACCATGCATACTAAGTTAAGGCGGGCAGCAGTGGTGCGCGCGGCCGCTATACTATCAATATTGGTCGTAGCGGTTACAGGGGTGACATATGCGATACTGCAGAGCCAGAATGCCACACTTACCGGCAGCAGCATTCAAAGTGCCACGGCGGATCTGCGTATCGGCACATCGGCTTCGACATTCGACAGTTCGCGTAATGGTTTCGTATTTAAAGATATCGTGCCGGGCGGAGCGGCTATGCCGACCGATGGTAACACGTTCTATCTCAAGGACTACGGTACGGCCGCACTCAAGCTGAAGCTGTCGCTATCAGGCACGCCGACCAATACCGCCGCAGTTGACTTGTCTAAAGTACATGTCGTGCTCAGTCGTGTCGATGCTGGCGGCCAGGAACAGGTCGCTTCATTGAAGGAACTGCAGGAGGCCGGCTTGCAGCTGACCGATCAGCTCAATCCCGGGTCAGTCGGCCAGTATAAGCTGAAAGTCAGGATGGATGCCGATGCGTACCAGGGTACTGGTGCTACTGTCGGCAATCTTGATCTTGTCTTCTCTGGTGTAGCTAGCTGAGTATGACGGCCGTGATGATCCGTCTGGCCAGGGTAGCCACTATCCTGGCCGCCCTGGCCCTGATGCTAGCATTACCCTTACTGGCTCTGTATTGGCTGCATGGTGGTTTTGGGGTTTATAGCGTGCAGAGCGACAGTATGCGGCCGACGATCACCAAAGGCGATGCCGTGGTGGTTGTCAGGTCGGCTGCCCGGCCATCGACCGGGCAGGTCGTAACATACCGTGACCCGGCAAAGGCCGGCTTAACGGTCAGCCACCGGCTCATAGCAGACAATGACACTACGATTATTACCAAAGGCGACGCTAACGTTACCTCTGACCGGCCAGTCCCATACGAATCAGTCGTTGGGACGGTCCGCGCCCGCATACCTCATCTGGGATTACTTGTCGACACCTTGCGTCAGCCGGCCGGGCTGATCTGCATGGTCTATATACCGGCATGCTTGCTGGCTTGGATGGAGATCAGACATTTGGCACGAACGATATCACCACCGACATATGTGCTGTACCGCTAGCTAACACACCATCAAGCGTAAGAAATTTCACACTTATGGCATGAGAGCTTTCACGGCATGCCGCTTGCATTAGGACTATCATATGGTCGTATACGGTCAACAGGGTGGATGTTCGGAGGAGGTGACGGATGAGGGCAATAATCGTCAATGCCATATTCATAGGTGCGGTTCTAGTGGTATGTAATCGGCTGTTTCCTAATACTATGCTGAATTGGTTCATGTCGCCGGAGCAAGGGATGGTGGCTATACGCGTGGCAACATTAGCCGGCCTGGCGGCGCTGCTGGCTTTGACGGCACTGTATGACAATAGGGCTATCAGGGTAGTGTGGGGTATGGCTGCGGCCATGCTGGCCTGGATGGTATACCAGCACTTTCTGGATGATGCAGCCTATATCTTTGATGTGGTTTACCTAGCCTTGGCATCCGTATGCTTTGCAATCGCATCGTTGCAAACGACGGAAGAAACGGCCGCCCAGCCATTTGTGGTTCCAGTGGTGACGCGTATGTATGCAGCCTTCAGGAAACGGGCTAGTCTGGCATATGCAGGCTCACGTGGGCTATTGAACCAGAATAGTACTCTGGCAGTAATCAACTGGCAGAACATGCAAGATGGCCGTCACCATCTGTCCAGTCGCCGGCCGGTAAACGTGTAGGTCGGATGGTTCGTATGTGTTCACGACTATCTCTAACAGATTGAAAAGCTGAACAATTTAAGTGTTCAACGGCATGAAAGCGTGGTCTTAGAGTGTGCGCCAGACGTGCGCGAAGACCTGACGCTGCATAGCGGCTGCGCCAGCGTCCTCGATCACTACGCCGTATGGTGTGTCGTCCTGGGCTATCGATATGGTCGCGACTTTGTTGCCGTAGATGATGGTGTAGCTTGATATGATGCGGTCTTGCGCTGCTGGCTGGCCGGCAGTCGAGCTGTCGGCTCCCAGCCACTTGCGCTCGGATTTCTCGGCTTCCTCACCACCTTCGCCGACCGATATGACCGACACACCGATGTCTTCGGCGATGCGGCGTTCGGTGAACTGTGGAAAGTTCCGGTAGAGCAGCTCGCGGACCGGAGCGGATGAGTAAGCATGGTAGTGTGGTTCGTCGAGTTGCCGGCACGTCTGCAATACGTCGCGCAGCACGGCAGCCACACCTTCGTCGCCTTCGTAATAGCGTACGATTGGTTTGCCGCCCGGGCTGCCTTGGCTGGCGAGCAGCTGCGGCACTATTTCCTTGGCGATGTTCGAGGCCTCGAGCAGATCGCGCCGCTTGTCGCGGATGATGTCGTGGACCCGTTCCGGCGATTCGGCGGTGTAGCGGTCACGCTTGCCATCGCCGCCCTTGACGCTGACCAGTCCGGCTGTGACCAATAGCTTCAATGAGTCATACGTCGTGCCACGGTTGATGCCGGTGGCGTTTGCCAGCTTACGGATTGAAACCGATCCGGACTCCAGTAGGGCGGCGTAGGTTATGGCCGCGCTGCGTGGAATCTCGATGTCTTCCAGCAAGGTGATGAGCTTGTCGGTGTGCTTGTCCATGGCGTTTGTCATTCCTGATTATAGCATCATGATGCGCCCTATCTATTAAATTGTCAAAAAAATGTTGCCATTTTTCTTTCATCCCTGTACGCAAAGTGGTACTATCATGAACGGAAACAGGTGAGGTTACGGCGAGACCGCTCAGAGACCGCTCATAGGTCAAACTGTACTTCAAATATATAGCCCTGAATAACTATCATGAGTAGCATAGAAACCAACGGTTTTGGATTCGAACATATCGAAGATCTGGAAGATCAGGTAGGACGGCAGGATGTCGTCTTGTTCGGTGGTGGTAGCGGTACGGCCTCGGTCGCGCCGGAATTCATAGAGGCGATGCCTGATGCCCGTTTTACGATCGTCACCGGTACGGCTGATAGCGGTGGTGCCACCGGTAGGCTTCGCCAAGCTTTCGATACTCCGGCGGTTGGTGATTCACGCCGTATCATGACAGCACTGAGTCGCAACCCGGCTGGCGAGATCTTCGAACGCCGTTTCGGCGATGAAGGCGAACAAGAGCTTGATGCTGCCATTGCCGATATGCGCGAGGTCTCGCAAGGTTTTGGGCCGCAACAGCGCGAAGCGGTCGGGCGTACGCTCGATGGTATACGCAAGCTGCTTATGCCGCGTCTGATCGAGTTCGAGGCTGGTCTGGGGCGGGATGGCTACAAAGGTCAGAGTTTTGGTAACATCTATACGACACAGCGGTTGATGGAAGGGCGCGGTCTCGCTGATGCTATCGGTTCAGTCAGCCGTGATCTCGATGTCGATAGCCGGGTCAATGTCGTACCTGTCAGCGAAGATCGGCATCATCTGGTGATGCTCGATGGCAAGAACGTTTATTACGAAGAGGGCCGTATCGACGACATGGAACTTGAGGAGCCGCATAATGCACAGGTCGGCGTATACCATGTCGAGGCCGGCCGCACAGTGCAGGCATACCGCGCGGCCAGCGAAGCGATCGCTACCGCCGACACCATCGTCGTCATGCCGGGTAGTCTGTACACCTCGATCGGTGCGAGTGCTAGCGTGCCTGGCATCAAGCAGGCTTTTGCCGCCAACAAAGAGCATGATGGCCGCCTGGTCACTATCGCAAATATGACGGTTGACCGGGACACACGAGGCATGGAGCTGGCTGAGTATATCGCCAAGCAGGGCCATCTTTTGGGACGTGTAGTCGATCTGACCCTGGTCAATGAGGTTACCGAAGGATTGCCAGAGGGCAAAGTGCCGTTCAGTTATGACGCCTCGCAAATGCCTGACATGCGCGTGGTGACTGCGGCGCTAGCCGATGTGGCTGGTGCTGAGTCGGCTGATCCTAATGATGCTATCGCTCATCTGCGGAGCCAGGTAAAGACTAACGGCGCGGTTGCCGCCCGTGTCATCCGCGAGAGGCTGCTAGCCTAAACAGCCTCCATAGTGTAGTTATCCAAGGCGAGTGGCACATACGACACAGCTTGGCTGAGTATTCCTATATTGGTCGTCCCGGCATCGGGCCTCAGTAATTGCATATTGATGCCGCTCAGATCATGCACCGTCGTGATTGAACAATCCGCCGGTAGCATCGATGCGTTGCCTTGACTGATCAGTCCTGCGTCGTCGTATACGACGTATGCTCCATGGCTGCCGGCTGGCAGGCCTTGGAACGAGACCGCCTTATCGTCAACCAGCATGACATTGTGCGCACGGATGAGTGCGACCGGTCGTCCTGATACGTCGTACGCGGTCACGCTGTAGGTGTTGTCGGGGGATTGCCAAGAGGTGATTACCGGTCCTTTCGGCGGGGTAAGGCTGCCTTCAGGTACGGGTATTATGTGGGCGTAACCGTCGAATCCACTGGCAGCAAGTTTCCATTCCTGCCATTCGGTATCGACGCCTGCAGTCAGTACCATATACGGGACGGATGGCGCTGAGCGTAGTCCGTGCTCAAACTGGCTGACACCGGGGTAGAGTAGCTGGTCGGCCTTGCTTCCATTAGTAACGAACTCGTCGCGCAGCTGCGCTAACTCAACTTGCCGGCCGTTGCGGGCAAGCAGCTCGCGGATGAAGCTGAGCGGAGCGAACGACATGCCATCTGCTTCGATGCTGGCCTGGGCTTGTCGCACTGCCATCTCATCGATACCGTGCCGCGCTGCCAGATGGAGCAGCCGGTCGACACCGGCATCGACCCGCGCCCGGGTGCGGTCGTGGTCCATGACGACGAAGACTGGCACCTCGATAGTTGGTAATTCACCGGCGGGCTGCTCACTCGTAAACATGCCCCCAGTGTACGTCATCCTGGACGGTCCGCATAAGATATTCCGCCGCTTGTCGCTATCTGGTATACTACCGGGGTCTGGCAGAGACGCCACCTTAGCTCAGTTGGCTAGAGCACCGCTTTCGTAAAGCGGGGGTCTGGGGTTCGAATCCCCAAGGTGGCTCCACATTTTTGAATTCATTTATATCCAATATATTCAAGACAACCAAGTACTGGTTGCTGGAAGTTGCTGGGAAATGTATCCAGGAATAATATGCAAGGCGGAGCCGAGTAGCGGAATGAGCCGTATCGAGATACGGTGAACGAGCAACGCAGGCGACAACACAGCAGATTACCCTGGGTACGTTTCCCAGGCGGGTGTCGTATAACGGCCATTATATGACCTTCCCAAGGTTGAGACGCGGGTTCGACTCCCGCCACCCGCACCATTTCAGTTATACTGGATACGAAACCGAACGATATGAAAGCCGATACTACCAAATACTTCCACGACCGCTGGGTGCTGCTGCTATTAAGCGCCAACGCCTTCCTTACGCTGCTTACGGTCGTGTCGGTCCTGACCCGGCTGCAAGGTGGGGGAGACGGCTTCATCGTCCAATACCGTGGCAACCTCGGTATCAGCGCCTTCAAGACCGGAGGCGTCGAACAGATCATCAGTTTCGTGGCTTTTGCGCTGTTGGTCTTCGGAATCCATGCATTCCTGTCCTGGAAGACGTACCAGATCAGGCACCAGCTGTCGGTAGTCATACTGGTTCTTGGCTTCCTGCTATTACTGACCGGTGTAATCGTCAGCGATTCGCTACTCACGCTCCGCTGATCCGACCAGCGTATTATCTTGTCCGATAGTCTATAATAAGTCGCAATGACTGACTTAGAAATCCCTTTCAACCACCAAAGGGACCGGCGCTACCGGTTCTTCGAAATCCTGCCTGGCGCCTTGTCCTGGTCGATGCTTATACTACCGTTCGTGCTCAGCTTCATCAATGTCGTCTTCGCGGCGATGTTCATGTTCATATATCTGCTTATCAACTTTGCCCGGGCTATCGCCGGAGGTATCCGGGCTTTGCAGGGTTTCCGCATCATGCGCCAGCATCAGAAGATCGACTGGCAGGGCATGCTGCAGGAGCTTCAGCTCGGTCGTCCGCCATCGCATCATGGCCGGTTTCCCAAGTGGCATTACCAAGCATTAGGACAGTACCTGGAACACCGGGCGTCCGATGACGTCGATGTCCGCCACGTCACGCCTGATGAAGTGGTCCATGCCATCATCATCGCTACCTATAAGGAGTCGCGCGAGATTCTGGAGCCGACCATCAAGTCGGTATTGTCGGGTGAGTACGACATGAAGAAGGTCCTGTTCATCCTGGCGTTCGAAGAGCGTGGCGGTAAGGAAGTCGAGGAACGTGCGCACCAGCTGGTCAAGGAGTATGGCGACAAGTTCATGGACGCCTTCGCCGTCAAACATCCTAAAGATATTCCTGGCGAGCTGATAGGCAAGGGTGGCAACGTGACCTATGCCGGCCGTGAACTGCAGCGGTATCTGGAGAAGCACAAGATTGACCCGCGCCGTGTCCTGGTCACTACGCTGGATTCCGACAACCGTCCGGACAAGAAGTACCTGCCGGCACTGAGCTACGTATACTGCGTGGCGCCTGATCCAATCCACGCCTCGTATCAGCCTGTATCGCTGTACACCAACAACATCTGGGATGCTCCGGCGCCGATGCGCGTATTGGCCACTGGTAACTCATTCTTTAACATCGTCGTGTCGCTGCGCCAGCATGCGCTGCGTAATTTCTCATCGCACGCCCAGCCGATGGCGGCACTCATAGAAACGGATTTCTGGAGCGTGCGTACCATCGTGGAAGACGGCCACCAGTTCTGGCGTTCCTACTTCGCATTCAATGGTAACTACCGGGTCTACCCGTTGTTCGTTCCGATCAGCCAGGACGCCGTACTGGCTGAAGGCTACCGCAAGACACTCAAGGCGCAGTTCGTCCAGCTGCGGCGCTGGACATACGGGGCATCCGACGTGGCGTATGTCGTCAACAAAGGTTTCTTCAGTAAGGATCCCGGACGCAAGAAGATCCCGCGTATCGATCTCATCGGCAAGGTCTGGCGTCTGACCGAAGGCCACGTTACCTGGGCGTCGGGTCCGCTGCTGATTCTGCTCGGTGGTTTCATACCGGCGTTATTCCAGCCTGATGACATTTACGCCCTGAACCTGCCTATCCTGGTGAGTCGGATCCAAACTGTGGCTTTGATCGGTCTGATCGTCACCATCTTCTTCTCACTGATCACCTTGCCGCCCAAGCCGGCCCGCTACAAGAACCACCACCGATTGTTCATGTTGCTGCAGTGGGTCTATCTACCGTTGACCACGGTAGTCTACAACTCGTTCGCGGCATTTTACAGCCAGACGCGGCTGATGTTCGGCAAATACATCGATAAGTTTGACGTGACGGAGAAGGCGGTCATGCACAACGATAAAAAGGCCGTATCGTAGTGGCCGCATATGGCGTGCTGGTCCGGCGCATCACTACGGCCGAAATCAACCGGGTATTGCGTGAGGGCGGCTACATGCGTTGGTCGTATTTCGTCGATGAAGAGGCCGACAAGACCGGTATCATCGCCGCTAGCGCTACTGAGTTCGCGGCTTTTGACATCGATGACGCCCCCGAACCCCGGTTACA
>JALQUD010000023.1:0-283 GCA_023268595.1 Candidatus Saccharimonadia bacterium | reverse complement strand
TTCGGTGCGGAGAAGATCGCCGATCTGCTCGGTACTCCCGACAAGCGCCTGCTGATCCTGGAGGCCGACGGTAATGAGCTGGCTGCCATGGTGTTCAACGACCCGATCATGGTGGAAGATGATGAGTTCGCCGAAAACTTCGATTACACGATCGCCCGTGAATGGCAACGGTATCTGGTAGGCCATGGTTTGCAGATGCGCGTCGCCCCACAGCGGTCCATGCTGCCAAAGAAGCTGGTATTCGCCGCCGTCCTTATACTTATAGCCGTCTTCGTGGTGATAG
>JALQUD010000022.1:7576-11944 GCA_023268595.1 Candidatus Saccharimonadia bacterium | reverse complement strand
CGGTGAGCTTCCTTCAGGCCATGGTGTATGTGGTAGCGTACATAGCCGGTCTGAGCACGTTACTGCTACTGATAGGATTCTACGGCCAGCGATTCATCTCACGCATCCGTTTTGCCGCCAACCCGCGGGGTTGGTTCCAACGTACGATAGCTCTCATCTTCATCATCGTCGGCCTGCTGGTGGCCACCGGGTACGACAAGCAGTTCCAGACATGGGTCTCCACGCACACGCCGTTTGACTTTGACGGCATCAGCCAGCGTTTCCTGCCGGAGAGCCGTAAGACCGATGACAGCAAGGTGTTCAACGTCCAACCCTATGCCGCACCGGAATTCACCGGTCTGAGTGATTGGACCAACAGTCAGCCGTTGTCCATGGATACGCTACGTGGCAAGGTGGTGCTGGTCGACTTCTGGACCTATAGCTGCATCAATTGCGTGCGTAACAATCCGCAGCTGATAAAACTGTATGATCGTTACAAGGATGACGGCCTGGTGGTGGTCGGTGTCCATGCGCCGGAGTTCGCCTTTGAGCGCAATGCTGACAATGTACGCAAGGCAGTCAAGGACCAAGGTATCACCTATCCGGTGGCGTTGGACAACGACTTCAGCACGTGGAACGCCTTTCAGAACCGTTCCTGGCCCGCCAGTTATCTGATAGATGCCGATGGGCAAGTGCGTCGGGTGCATGAGGGTGAAGGTCAGTACAAGCAGGAAGAAACCGCTATCAGACAGCTTTTGGAACAGAGTGGCAAGCGGCTTGATGCCACGCGGGTCTTCAACGACGATATGGCAGTACCGGTGACCGCCAAGCAATCGCCCGAGACGTATCTTGGTTCCCGCAGGGCTAGTAACTTCACGAACGACAAGCCTTTGGCGGCCGCGCCGGTACAGACGTTCACTCCGGCTGCTACGTTGCCGGTCAACGGCTGGTCGCTTGGTGGTACATGGCAGGTCGACGAGCAGCAGATCGTCTCGCGGAGTGATGCCCTGCTCCGGTTCAATGCCGCCGCGAAAGACATATACCTGGTCATGGGGTCCGACCAACCGGCTACGGTCAAGGTCCTGGTCGATGGAAAGCCGGTCAGCATGCAGGCAGCGGGATCAGACGTGAAAAATGGGATGCTCCAAGTCGGCGAGTACCGGCTATACCGGCTCGTCTCGTTCCCCGCGTTCCGTGATGGTGCGCAATTGGAGATCCAGGTGCCGGCAGGCGTGCGTATGAACGCCTTCACGTTCGGTAGTTAGCAGTCAAAACCATACGCCGATCTCACGCCCTATGGCGGCCGTCTCCTGTCATGTATGGTACGATAGTGCTAAAGCTAACAGCACGATCGAAACAACCAACAGGCATGCCAGAAGATCCCTCCGACAACCAGGCCGGTACAGAGCGTCCACGCGTGGCGCCACCGGTCTTCACGCCGCCGCGTCTGGTCACGCCGGACACGGTGCTGCGTCCCGGAGAGGCTGTCTCGCCGGAATCCGACGTAGCACATCCCGGAGCTGAAGTCAGGGGTGTGCTCACGCCAAAACTGGTGACGTCCGAACCGGTTTATGACGACGATGATGATATGGATGATGACGCGCCGTCCGTACCGGTCCAGCAACCTGGCGTACCTGCTCCGGTGCAATCGTCGTCGCCTTCAGCGCCTCCGAGCACTCCGACCGCCATGCCGCCAGGCTCGGACATGCCGGTGAGAGCCGCAGTGGCTACTGCCGCGCCAGCTGCCAACAAGAAGCAGCCCAATTATAAACTAGTAGCCCTGTATGCCGTCATAATCATCGTGGCGGTCGGTGTGATCGCCTTCGTGCTGACCAAAGCCCGTGGTGCGCAGGACCAGGTGGCCAGCCGGTTCGTAAACTATATACAGCATGGCAATGTCGAGAAAGCATATGGCCTTACTTCCAGCCGTTTCAAGGACGTCACCAGCAAGGACAGCTTTGAGCAGTATGCCGGCCAGGAGAGCCAGTTGTTGCCAAAAACGGAAGCCAAAGTGGTGGACAAAGTATCCGAACAGGCAGGCTCGACGCCGACGACCAGCGTGGCGCTCGACATCAAAGGTGGTGATGCCGGCAGTGACTATCACGCCGTCATCCAACTGGTGAAAGAAGATGGCGAGTGGCTGGTGTATAGTGCTGACATAAAATCCGGGCCCTATAGCGAGCCGCTGAGCACGTCGCGCTAGCGATGGTATACTGAGCGTCAATCATGGAAGCATGGCGTTCGCCCGATGATTATCGACCGGTAGTCATCTTCAACCCCAACAGCACACGGGCCTCCCGGGTGGAGTCAGAAGTCTGCGAGGCGCTGGCCGATGACGGCTGGGGGCGTTATGAGCAGCTGGAGACCAAATACCACGATGCTGCCGAAAATGCCGACCAGATAGCCGAGGAATTGCGTCCCGGAGACTTGTTGCTGGCGTGCGGTGGCGACGGACTGGCCCATAGCGTGGCCAATGCCGTGCGTCAGCGAAAAGATATCAAGGATGATATACGCATGATGCCGCTACCGACTGGTAACGCCTGCGATATCTCGTTGAGCTTATACGCTGGAGACATCCTGAAGTATGGTCTGACCAGGGCTATGAAATTGGGGCCGGATTACCAGCTGGACACGATAGGTGTGACGGTCAATGGCCGCGAACGCTGGGCTGCGGGATACGCCAGTCTAGGGTTGACTGCCGCTATCGCCGCGACATACGGCGATGAATCATACCGGTCCGGCAGACCTGATCATGACTTTGGCGCTACCCTGCGTGATATGTCCGAGGCCGCCCGGGCCGTGACGGCCAGCCGGGCATTCACGTACCGCGAACACACAGATGATGGCAGCGCGGTCGACAAGAGTAGCCACGATATCCTGTTCGCCAATAGCCGGCGCATCGCCCGCTTTGGAAAGGTGGCCTTGCGGGCCGTCGACGGACCGGTCATGCACGAGACGCCGCAGCATGGTTTTGGCCGGTCCGCCCTCCGGTCGCTTTCCGGCCTGCTTTCTCCACGGGGCCTGCGTGCCGAGCCGATGGCCGAGCGCCGGTTGACGATAACCCAGGCGGATGATGTCGTCTGGTACCAGCTGGATGGTGAAGCCGGCGTACTGCTTGGCGGTGACGTGGTCGCAATCCGTCCGGAGCGGCAGGTGTTGCCGGTAATCGGACATCCGGCCCGGCGATAAGCGCCGCAGGCAAACTTGTAATCGTATAGCATGAGGGGTATACTCGAGGGTAAGTAAACATAAACGTTCAAAGGCTATGCGGCTGTGAAAGTGTTGATGCTTGGGTGGGAATTGCCTCCTCACAATAGTGGCGGATTAGGAGTCGTATGTATGCAGTTATGCCGGGCCCTCGCCAAACGTGATGTCGATATCGAGTTTATCCTTCCCTACTCCGCCAAACATGACGCCGACTTCATGACCGTCACTCCGGCCATGCCCCAGGACGTCACCGAGATCCTCAAGACCGGCATCGCCTACGACAGCTATAAATACATTTATACTGATGGCAGCGAGAAGCCGGTCGATTTATATGGACAGGTGCATTTTTATGAGCAGGCCGTCGCCAAGCTGGTCGAGAGCAAAGAGTTTGACATCATCCACACGCACGATTGGCTGACATTCAAAGCAGGCATGGCCGCCAAGCAAAAAACCGGTCGGCCGATGATAGCCCACGTCCACTCCGTGGAAAGTGATCGCGCCGGGGGCAATGGTGGCAACCCCCTCGTCAAGGAGATCGAATACCTTGGCCTGATGGCTGCAGACCGCATCATAGCCGTCAGCCAGCACACCAAGAACACGATCGTCCGGGACTATGCGATACCGGCCGACAAGATCGACGTGGTGTATAACAGCATCGAGAAGAAGGATATGCCAGCTGTGACCGACCATAACATGTACACCTATCTGCAGGCATTGAAGAGTCAGGACTGGAAAGTCGTGGTCAATGTCGGCCGGCTGACAGTGCAGAAAGGGTTGCCCAACCTGCTGCACGCCGCCAAGACGGTGGTGCATAATTCACCGAAGACGATGTTTTTGATCGTTGGCTCCGGCGAACAATACCATGAGTTATTGATGATGGCAGCTGATTTGGGTATCGGCAAGAATGTGCTGTTCACCGGCTTCCAACGTGGCCAGGCCTGGCGCGACGCCTTTGCTATCGGTGATCTGTTCGTCATGCCGTCAGTGTCGGAACCGTTCGGTCTGACGCCACTCGAAGCTATCCAGTATGGCACGCCGTCATTGATCAGCCGCCAATCGGGTGTCAGCGAGATCATGACCAACTGTCTGAAGGTCGATTTCTGGGATGTGCGTGAAATGGCCAATCAGATAAGTGCTGCCGTCGATAACGCGCCGCTCCGCGATGAGCTGCGCAACAATATG
>JALQUD010000022.1:0-7566 GCA_023268595.1 Candidatus Saccharimonadia bacterium | reverse complement strand
GACAGATTGAGTTGGGGACCGTCGATTGACGCATTGCATGAGATTTATAGCCGGCACATCAGCCATCACCGGCGCCACCCGTACCATGGCCAGCATAACCTGATCGGAGCGACCGCATGAGCAAGGCCATCGTATTATATATGCACGTCCACCAGCCGTACCGCATCAAGCATTACACGGTCTTTGACACGGCGAAAGATCATGGCTACTTCGATGCCCCTTATGATGATCAGACCAGTAACGAGCGTATCTTGCACAAGGTCGCCGAAAAATCATATCTACCGACCAATGCCCGTCTGATCAAACTGCTCCGGGACCACCCGGAGTTCAAGGTCAGCCTGTCAATCACCGGCACGGTGCTTGAGCAGCTGGAGCGCTGGTCACCCGAAGCCTTGCAATCGTTCAAGGACCTGGTCAACGTCAACGGCGGTGGCCAGGTGGAAATCGTGGCCGAGACCTACCACCACTCCCTGGCCTTCTTTTATTCGCGCAGTGAGTTCGAGATGCAGGTGCAGATGCACCGCGAGCTGGTACAGCGCTTGTTCAACCAGTCGCCACAGGTCTTCCGCAACACCGAGTTGTCATATAACAATGACATCGCCTATTGGGCTGACAAAGCCGGTTACAAGGGTGTGCTGGCGGAAGGTTGGGATCCGATCCTGGGCTGGCGCAAGCCGAACTACGTGTACCGTCCGGCCTACACCGATAATGTCCGCTTACTGATGAAGAACTATAAACTGAGCGACGACATCGCCTTCCGCTTTGGTAACCAGTCGTGGAGCGAATGGCCATTGACCGCCGACAAGTTCGCGCACTGGCTGAATAGTGACCAGGACGGCGAGACGTTCAACCTGTTCATGGACTATGAGACGTTCGGTGAGCACCAGTGGGAAGCCACCGGTATCTTCGATTTCCTGGACCATCTGCCGGCACGCTGGCTGTCGACGCCTGGCAACACCTTCATGACGGTCAGCGAAGTCATCGACAATTTCGAGGCTAAAGACTTCGTTGATGTGCCTGAGACCATAACCTGGGCCGACACCGAGCGCGATTTATCCGCCTGGCTGGGGAATCCGATGCAGCACACGTCCATCCGGGCGCTGTACGACCTGGAGCAGCCTATCTTGAATAGCGGCGACCTCGACCTGATAGAAGATTGGCGCCGGCTACAGACCAGCGACCACTTTTACTACATGTGTACCAAGTGGTGGAGCGACGGTGATATCCACGCCTATTTCAGTCCGTATGATTCACCGTACGAAGCATATATCAATTTCATGAACGCATTTCACGACGTTCGGTTCCGATTAATGGAAAAGGGGGTGCAAGTATAATGGGACGTCCTGTCGTACTGAGCAATGGGCAATTATTCGTCGGACTCGATGAGAACGGCCTGGTGCATGATTTTTATTACCCCTACGTGGGGCTCGATAACCTGACGACCGCCCGCAGCAGCCAGCATAAGGTCGGTGTCTGGGTGTCTGGCGACGATGGTGATGGTGGTCAGTTCTCTTGGACCAATGACGGCAGCTGGCAGGTTACGGTCGACTTTGAGTGCGGCATGCTGGCTAGTGCCGTGACCATGAAGTCCGAGAAGCTGGGGGTCAAACTCGAGCTTCATGACTTCGTCGACCCGCGCCAAAACATCTTCGTCCGCCGCATCAGCGTCTATAACCTGCGCGATGAGGAGCGTGAGATCAGGCTCTTCATGCACCAGGTCTTTGAGATATCCCGTTCCGGACGGGCTGATACGGCCGTATACGTGCCCGAAGGTAACTACGTGCTGGACTACAAAGGCCGCTGTTGCCTGCTGATCGGTGGTAAACTGGGCGGCGAACCTGCCGCTGACGCCAAGGTCGGACCGGACCAGTATGCGGTCGGCAACTACGCCATCGAAGGTAAAGTCGGTACATTCAAGGATGCCGAGGACGGCGAGCTGTCCGGCAATGCCGTCGAGCATGGCGGCGTGGACAGTGTCATCCGTTTCTCGCAGACCGCACCGGCCCAAGGCTGCTTCGAGGTTGATTACTGGATCGTAGCAGCCGACAGCCAGATTGATGGCCAGGTCATCCACGACCAGCTGATGGCCGGCCAGATGCAGCAGCGCTCAGTGGCTGCCCATGAATACTGGCGCCAGTGGCTGACGCCGCTGCACGGCCGTACTGCCATGGCTGAAGAGGTCCGTCGGGATATCGAGCGTTCACTGCTGATCGTCAAGGCACACTGCGATGCCCGCGGTTCGGTGCTGGCGAGTGGCGACTCCAGTATCTTTAACTTCGGCCGGGACTACTATTGCTACTGCTGGCCACGTGACGCCGCCTATGCCATCTGGCCGCTTCTCCGTATCGGCCTGTATGGCGAAGCCAAGCGGTTCTTCGAGTTCGCCCGTGACACGATGCACCAGGACGGTTATCTGATGCACAAGTATCAGCCTGACCGTTCTATCGGCAGTACCTGGCACCCGCTGGTCCATGGCAAAGTCCGAGAACTGGCTATCCAGGAAGACGAGACGGCCATCGTGGTCTACATGATCGGCGAATACTTCAAGCGCAGCAAAGACTTGGCGCTGGTCAATGATATGTATGACAGTTTCATCGCCAAGGCGGCGAACTTCATGGTCAGCTTCGTCGATGAGGAGACCGGGCTACCCCACGCCAGTTATGACCTGTGGGAGGAGAAATTCCTGACCAGCAGTTACACCGTCAGCACGGTCATCGCCGGACTGGAGACTGCTGCCGTATTGGCGCAGGCTACCGGGCACCCTGATGACGCCCAGCGCTGGCAGACGGCCGCGGCTGGTATGCGACAGAACCTGGTCGTGCTCTATCATCCGGATGGCTACTACCGTAAGGGTTACCTGCTGCAGCCAAATGGCGACCTCAAGTTCGACGACACGCTCGATATTTCCAGTCTGTTTGGACCGTATATGTTCGCTGGCTTGCAGCCGGACGATCCAACGCTCATGAGCACGCTGAAGCATGTTGAAGAACGACTGCTTAACACCACGCCGATCGGCGGTGTCATACGTTACGAGAACGATAACTACTTCCTAGTGAAGCGCCAGTACAAAGGCAATCCATGGATCGTCTGTAGCCTGTGGTTGGCGCAGATCTATGTTTCTTCCGGGCGTTCGGCCGAAGCCATGGCGCTGCTCAACTGGACCCGTGACCGCACACTGTTCAGTGGCGCGCTTAGTGAGCAGTTCGATCCCGAGGATGGCGGCTCGCTTGGTGTCACACCGTTGGTGTGGAGCCATGCTGAGTACATCAACACGCTGCTTGACGCTAGCAACACGCAGTAGCTACAAAATCTGCGTGCGGTAGTTAGGGATGTCCTTTGTGGGCATCCCTAACTGTATATGTGGGCTTTAGTCCTTATGAAGGCATTCATCGTAACTGATGTACCCTTTACGTATGTAGAGCACTTCCATGGTAAGGCGCCACTTTTAGTGCGGCTGTTTACCTAATAAAAAACGAGCCATAGGGCTCGTTTTTCTTGTAAGAATCTGGTGTAACGACTGATTACTTCTTTGGCTTGACTTCGTTGCGGCCAAGGTTCTTCTTGGTTTCGACGAACAGGACATGCTTGCGAAGCTTAGGGCTGTACTTGCGCAGCTGCAGCTTCTCAGGTGTGTTCATAGTGTTCTTGGTCGTGTAATAAATACGCTCGCCTGATTCCTCAGAGACGAGACCGATCAGCTTGCGCTTCTCACCTTTCTTAGCCATGGTTGTATGTCCTCAGATTCTCACTAATAGTTTGCTAGTCAATTCTATTAAGTTTACCAGATAATTGCTTACCTGTAAACTACTACCTTCCCTGTGGCGGCTGTCGTTAGGCTGCCGGCGGGATATTGGCTTGGGTGGCCTTTGGCTTCTTGGGAACGATGATCCAGAGAATCACGTATGGTAGGAAACCGGGTGCGGCACCGGGAAGTAGTAGGATGACCGCGATGATGCGGACGATGGTGACATCGATGTTGAAGTATTCTGCTATGCCGCCACATACGCCAGCTATCATCCGCTGGTCAGTGGAACGGTACAGGCGCTTGGGTTCACTCATATCGATGCCTCCGGTTCGTAATAAAACGATTGGAGCCGTCGTCGGGATTTGAACCCGAGACCCCTTCCTTACCATGGAAGTGCTCTACCACTGAGCTACGACGGCGTATCAGTAGTAGACTATAGCAAAAACGGCCTTGGATGACAACTGTTAAAGCGCTGCATTTATACCCACTGTCCTGATGACAATGATTCCGGCGAACGGCCTACTGCATACCGAATTCGGCGAGGGATGCTACCAGCAGTTTGGTCGTCTTCGTCACCTGGCCCAGGTTGACGTTCTTCATGACGTCTTTGGTACTGTGGTAGCCGGGATAACCATCGGTGCTCTTTTCGGTCGTGCATTCGATAAGATATCCGCCAGGTATGTTGGCGTTCCAGAACGCCTCCAGGTCGTCGCCGCCGTTCTGGGTATAGGTGCCGGTCGTCACCGGTAATCCAACGTTGTACTTAGTATTCATGTCGACGATTTTCTGGGCCATCACCTGATCACGCGATGATTTGCCTACGTCGCTCTTCAGGCACTCCTGGGACGGTGCGTAGCCGATCATGTCCATGTTGTAAGCTCCTTTGACGGTCTTGCCGCTTACGGCTTTCAGGAAGGTCGGTGCGCCGTTCATCTCCTCCTCCTCGTCGTTGTAGTTGTTGAAGTACAGCGTGGATTTAAGGCAGCCCTTGAAGCCGTTGAGCACGCGGGCGGCTTCTAAGACCGCGATGACACCGGAGGCGTCGTCGTCTGCTCCGGGTGCCTGGGTGCTCGACTTCTCGGATATCGAGTCGATGTGTGCGCCGATGACGTAGAGCGAATTAGCGTCGGTGCCATTGATGCGGGCGCTGACGTTATGGAGGTTGCGTCCACCAGAGCTGAACGGTTGGTTCAGGACTTCCAGGCCGTAGTCCGTCATCTGTTTCTTAGCCCAGTCGACCTTGATCTGGTTACCTGGGGAACTGACATGGCGGGAAATAAGTTCGTTAGGTGTGGGTTTGGAATCGTCCTGTACGAGTGATTGCAGGCTGGCTTGGATGTTCTGTTGCGAGACGCTGTCGACCATCTTCTGGATGCCGGCCTGGTCACAGCTGACCGCACCAGTCCCGCCACCGCCGCCGGCTCCGCTGCTTGCGAACATGACTGCTGCCGAACCGGATGCCGAAGCTACCGTCTTGGAAGCGGCATTCCCGCTGAGGCTGCCGCTTTCAGCCTCGATGCCGACCGTGTAGGTGGCGGCGCTGGAGGCCCGGATAAGGATCACGCCGAGTACGGCGAAGAGTGCGAGTACGGCCAGCATCGTGCCGGTGCGCCTATTCTTCCAAGGCTGCAGTTGCTTGAACGTGTGTATGCTTAGTCTCATTGTGATGTTTTATCAGCGACTTTGATAACAGTTGTGCCTTTGTGGCATCTGTGTGATTTATCTTATCGTATCATGGTTATGGTCACTTTATGTGTGATAGAAATCACACGTCTGTACGTTTCACTGTGTTGGTTGAGTGTCGGTTTCATGAAAGGACTCTCTTGGCAGTAGGGTCGCTCGGAGCTTTGACTGTCAGTCCAGCGGCGTCTTCGAGGATTTCTTCGACCAGGTTGTTAGCCGTGCCGGGTTCAATGACGACGTAATCGCCAGCCGTTAGTATGTGCTCTTCCCCATTGATCAATGCCCTGGTTTTTCCCTTTAGGATGAATGTGCATTCAATGATGGAGGATTCTTTGAGTGGATGGGTGGTAGGTCCGGTCGGAAACTCCCAATACTTAATTTCCACGTCACCATTTTTGCGCGGTGCTTTGTCTTTGAATCTGCCAACGATCCATCCGTGGTTCGGTTCGTTCGCGCTATCTTCCTCGTAAGAACCTATGTAGTATGAGTTGCTCATGATGCTAAGTGTAGCAAATAAAAATAGAAGTCTTTCGTAAGAAGACTCTACCCAGCACTCAAGATTACATGCCGGCTCATCGTAGGGCTACCCGACACTGAACGTTGACAACAAGTATATCTGCATGACCGTCCACGCGATGAGGCTCACTGTACCCAATATGATCGCTGTAATGGCTACATGTTTATCCGGCGATGCCGCAAGCCCGCGCCTACCGAAAACGATTGCTATGATTGCCAGAATGATTCCACCAATTGGAAAAAAATAGCCTGCCAGCGAGATGACAGCCAAAAGTAGTGCTATCTGACTGTTATGTTTCTGCTTCATTGAGTAAACTATATCACGCTTTTTGAGAAATGCCACCGGCATTTCTCACCCCTCAGGCGAGCCTTCGGATGTCCGATCCGTTTCTAGGCCGAATAAAATACCCCGGCTTTCGCCGAGGCATTTTATTTGGTGCACCATTGTGAAGGAAGTTATAACCTTTATCAAATCAAGTGCGTCATAGCTGCGGGTGGATGAGACTTGCACTCATCATGCTAGCGTCTCTCGGCACGCATGTGATTACCCATGAGCTTTCACATACATTTCTGTATGGCATAGATCTAACTATGCTTCACTCACATAAATAAAAAAACTGAAATAATTTTTAGCCTGGATACCGTTACTCAACCTCTCTTGACTAGCAAGCCGTTGTCCACGAAGTTATAACTTTAATTAAAGCAAATCTGGAGCCAGCACTATCTTAGACCGAACTAAAAAGAAGCCTTGCGGTAGGAACATCCTGCTCCGTGCTCGGCTTCGATACCTGAATGTTATCAGATTAAGGTGCTAATGTCAATGACCTCATGCTTGCGGTTAAGGAATAGTAAGCGCTCAATGTCTTTCGTGAGCTTGAACTGTTTGACCAGTTCTTTCTGAATAGATTTGTCAGGCACATACTTCATCCGACGAGAGTCAAATATAATATTGGGCGATTGACGACTAGCACGCTTAAGGTTTCGTTCGACGGCGGACATTTTACTAGCGATGGGTGATTTGATCTCGTAAGGCGTGCCGTTTACTAGAATATCTGCCGTCTTGGCTCTATGACGAGTGCTCTCTGGGATAAATTCGATCCTAAGTCCATATTGTGTAAGTGCATGGGCTGTCTTTAACTCATGATCCCAGGGTGAAGTATCAGCTGGAATAGTTATTGAACCCTTCTGTTGCTTCATGGCTCCGAAAGTATAGCAGATGGCACGACTATTCAAAGAACACCGATGTGATGTCGCTAGCCAATATCTTACTAAAGCTCAGTGGAATATCTTGCTTCCGAAATACTTTACTGGGCTCATACTCGGGACTGCTGATCTGTGTACCATAGCCAGCTCCCGATGGATGTCTGTACTTTGTGGAAAAGTTTGTTTCGTCTGGTTGTTTAACCAAGCTGAGGTAAAAAGCAAGCTCTTCTGATGGTATCAGCGGTATACCGTGCCGGTAGAGCGATTCGACCTGCGTTTCGCAGGCCCGGCAGTTCACTATTGCCAGCGCAGCTGGCATCGGAACATGCCCTTGCGAAATGCCACCGGCATTTCTCACCCCTCAGGCGAGCCTTCGGGCGCCCAATCTATCGCTAGACCACATAAAAAGCCTCACTTTC
>JALQUD010000021.1 GCA_023268595.1 Candidatus Saccharimonadia bacterium | reverse complement strand
CCTGCGAGATGGTGTTGGTCGAGCCATACCGCTCCTCGTAGTAGCGGCTCATACGGCGTATCTCGGCGATGATCTTCTGGAGCGTCGGCTTGAGGGCACTGACGATCACTTCCTGCTTCTTGCTCTTGCTTAGGCCGTAACGTGTCTTTATGTAACCGGCTTCGGCTTCGCTGACCTTCAATTTTTCCTTGATGAGCTGTGTGAAGACCATGCCGCCGGCCGGTACGGTACCGGTCACGAGCGTCGTCTTGTTATAGATGCCGATGTCGGCCGTCAGTGAGCCGAAGTCGATGATGACGCTGGCTACGTCGCTGTTCTTGTCCAGTCCGAACAACCGTGAGGCTGCGGCCATGGTGGTTTCGATCAGCACCGGTTCCATGCCCATGGTCTGGGCCAGGCCTAGGTAGGAGTCGACGACTTCACGCGGGACACCGACGGCGAACAACTCGATCTCGTTGGCGCTGCGCCGTGTGATGGCGTAATCAAGATACAGGTCCTTGAGCGGTACGGGGATATACTGTTCCATCTCCAGCTCGACGGCTTGGCGCAGATCATTACCGGTCAGGTGTGGCAGCTGCATGGCCCGGCTGAATGAACGGTACGAGGGCAGGGCCATGGCGGCCCGGCGGGTGGTCAGCTCACCCTTGAAGTCCTTATCGAATAGCTGTTTGGTGGCTTCGGCGATGACTTCCGGGTGTTTGATGACGCCATCCTTGAAGCCGGCTGCCTTGGGATCGAAGGAAGCCGAACCATAGCCAAGCACCTTCGGCATCTTGCCGCCAGGCTCGCACTGCATGATCTTGAACGAACCATGCCCAAGGTCGAAACCGAAGACAGGCTTGTCCTTAAAGAAGTACGTCGCGATGGTATGTTCCCCACATTATCGTATTTACTTGTTCGTATAATACCATAAACGGCTTGGTACGCGTGTAGTATACTTAAGCGTAAGCATGAAACGCAGAGGTATACACCGGTTCCGGCGTTCGCCTGATGGTTCCGCCGGTTTCGGCGTCGTGGAGGTGGTGATCGCCATCGCGTTGCTTGGTGCCTTATCGCTGGCATTGACCGGCATGTTCCAGAGTATCGTAGCCCTGCAAGCGGCCGCCCGCAACCAGAAGCTGGCTACACTGGCAGCCCAGCGCCAGATCGAAACGTTGCGCAACAGCAGCTACGGCAACCTGGCAGCCGGTTCGACGGTCGATTTCTCGGGCAACCTACCGTCCGAACTGTCATCTCCTAAGTCCGGTTCGGTGGCCATAACAGAGCCTAACTCCGGACTGAAACGGGTTGATGTGACCGTGACGTACAAACAGTATGGCGCGACTAAGAAGGTGGTCGTCAGCTCGACCATCGGTATCATCGGGATAACCAAATGAGCATGCATGTTAGGCCGGTGCGGCAAGCGCAGGCAGGTTTCACGCTGGTGGAGCTGACCGTGACCATGGTGCTGATAACCCTCATGTCGCTGACTATGTCGGTGTTCGTCATCAATGGTGTCCGGACATACGCCACGGCCCAGGCTAAGTCTGAGTTGCTGGCGCAGGCCCAGACGGCGTCGGACAGGATCGCCAGCGACATCATGTTGGCCGGGACGGCCGACCAGAACAACCGCATCGACGACAGTTATCCGCCGACCGCCGGTAATCCGAACAGCTGGACAAGCAACGCATCAACGCTGGTGCTGGCCACGGCCGTCGAAAACAATGCCGGCAACATCGTCTACGCGGACGCTGCCAATTACATCAGTTATAAGAACAATATCGTGTACTACGTCAAGAACAAGATACTCTACCGTCGGGTGCTGGCAGCGGCAGTGACCGGTAACAAGGCCCGCAAGACCTGTCCGCCCTCCAACGCTACCGCGGCATGTCCCGCCGACACGATAGTGCTGAACGATGTGGTCAGCGTATCGTACAGTTACCGTGACCACTTGAACCAGACCGTGCCGCCGGACGAAGCCCGTTCGGTGGAGGTGAGCGTGGTGTTACAGCGTAAGAATGACGCTAAGACGAAGACGGCATATACGACAAGGACGGTGTTCAGGAATGAATAAGATCAGACGGATTATAGGGCGGATGACGGCGCAGGGACGCGGGCGTTTTGGCCAACGCGGCTTCGTGATGGTAGCTATCATGGTGGTCGGCGTGGCGCTGACCGTCATCGCGGTCGGCGTGGTGTCGCTGACGAGCACCACGTACAGTCTGGCGGTTAAGAGCACGTTCTCCGCTAATGCCACACAGGTGGCGGAAGCGGGCATCGAGACATCACTGTACCAGTTGAACCAGAACTCCAATTTCACCGGGTACGGTACCGACCAGGTGTTCTTTAATAATGCCACGCAGGGAAAAGGTGTGTATACCACGACCATAACCAATGTCGGCACCGGCAATGCTAAGAACATCGTCTCCGTGGGTAAGGTGTACCGCTATGGCACGACGACCAACCCGGTTTCGACGCGCAAGGTCAAGGTCGTAGCTGTCGGTACTTCCTCGCCGGGTTATTCGGTGCACACCGGTCCCGGCGGTCTGATTCTGACCGGTAGCGCCAGCATCACTAACTCCAGCGTCTATGTAAACGGATACATCAACCTGGCCGGCGCGTCGAGCATCGGCACCAGCTCCAACCCGTCAAACGTCTTCGTATCCAACGTACGCTGTCCGCTTGGTGTCAGTCCCGGCTCGACGTTTCCGGCGCAGTGCCCTGGTACCGGCACCTCGGCCAATCCAATAACCATGGCTTACAGCACCAAGATCTACGGCACGGTATGTGCCACCGGCCAGACTAGCACTGGACCAAATAATAATATCCAGCCCGGCAATGGCGGTTCAGGCTTACAGGCCGGTTGTACCGCGCCGCAGACTTCACCGCCGACGTACGACAGGGCGGCACAGATCGCAGCCGTTACTACCACCGGCGCGGGTAACAATAATACCTATACTTGTCAGAGTTGGCCGTATAACCGCACTTGGCCGGCTAAGCTGAAACTGACCGGTAATGTCAGCGTGGCTGGTAGTTGCAATCTGGTTATCCGTGGCGACACTTACATTACCGGCAATCTGGACATCGGTGGCGCGGCGACGGTCACCATCGATGATAGTGTGGGCGCTACCCGGCCGAACATCGTGGTTGATGGCACGGTCACGCTCGGTGGCTCGGCGCGCATCCTGGCTAACAACCAGGGGACCGGCGCCCGTTTCATGAGCTTCAAATCCAGCGCGACGTGCAACCCTGGCTGCACCGCCCTGACCGGTAATGACTTATATAACAGCATGAACGTCACGACGGTCAACGTCGGTGGCGCGGTCAACCTGCCCGGCATGATCTTCCAATCGTACTGGGGTAAGATTGCTCTGAGCGGCAGTGGCAACCTTGGTTCGGCTATCGGTCAGACTGTCGACCTGTCCGGTGCCGGTACCGTGCTGTTCGGCACATCGCTGGGGTCGGGTACGACCACGTGGTCGATCACTGGCTATCAGCGGCAGTTCTAAGCCGCGCGAATCTAATAAAAGTTGGCAGACAGTTCGCCTCGACTTGTCGGCCAGGTCGTTGCGGTTGTATAGCGCACCGAGCACGTCGCGCAGTAGGAACGTCCTGGTTTCTCCGGGCATGTGATCCTGCCTTCCGATGGGAATGTAATCATGTCGGCTGTCTGCCGGGTGACCTACGGACTATCGTGCCTCTGATAAACTCAAAGGTGAGTCTGTAAGCAATACTAATAATAAAACAATATCTACAATAGTCAAGCAGTGTTATTGAAAGATTACCGTTCTTAGAAAGCTTAAAAGAGCGGCCGGAGCCGCTCTTTAGTGCTTAATGCAAGCTTTGTAGACTAGTTGCTCTTCAGAACGATGTCTGCAGCGCCGCTACCTTCTTGCTTTGCGGTCAGAGTGTAGCTGTCACAGCCATTGTTGGTTGTGGCGGCTCCAGTGGGGTCGGACGCAGTTGTGTTGGCGCAAGATGCTCCTGCAGGACCGGCTACATAGCTGTAGTGAGTGGCATCAGCAGTTCCCTGGATGTCGCCGCCCTTAGGGTCCTTCAAAGCTTCGGGATCCAGCCCTTTCATGTAGGTCGACCGGAATGAAGAGTCCTGAAGATCGGCCAAGGTTGGATAGTATCCTTTGTCGGCGTAGAAAGCTGCGACATGGCTCTGGATAGCCTTCAGGTCAGTCTGACGCTGGCTGTTACGGCCCTTTTGCTGGATGCCGCTGAAGGTAACGATGACCAAGGTGGCCAAGATACCGATGACGACGATGACGATCAAGAGCTCGACGATGGTGAAGCCGCTTGAGCGTCCTTTACGTTGGTTTTTAAGTGAGAACATAGGAACCCACCCTCCTACTTATTGTTTATTGTACGTTTGTATTTGATATGACACCCCTAAAGGTGGTCAACATCTACTGTAAATTATAAACGTTAGTATTATAGCGTCAAGTTTTTTCGACAACTTGCAAATGTATAGCGTAAGTATGAGTCAAGGGAATCGGCAAGTGATAATTATCAATCGTTGCCAATGTTCTGGCTCAGCGAGGTAATCGGGCCCATGACACTGGCGGCGATCAGGCCGACCACCGCACCCATGATGACGATCATGACCGGTTCAATGATGGAACTGAGCGAATCGATGACCGTATCGACCTCTTCTTCGTAGAATTCGGCGACCTTGACAAGGATGGTATCCAGCTGGCCGGTCTCCTCGCCGACGGTTAGCATCTGGGCCACGATGTGCGGAAAGTGCTTGCTGGCAGCAATCGGTTCGCTGAGCGGCTTACCATTACGGACGTCTTTGGCGGCCTCTTTCAGCTCCTGCTCGATGACCACGTTACCGATGGCGCCACCGGTAACCTCCAGGGCTTCTAGTACGGTTACGCCAGCCGATGTCAGTGCCGCGAAGGTACGTGCGAAGCGGGCCACCGCCACCTTGGTGATGATGTCTTTGACGACCGGTGTGCGTAGCATCAGACTGTGGAACTGGTAACGACCCTTTGGTGTGCGGATATATTTCATCAGATAGAACACGCCGATACCGACGGCCGCGGCGATGAAGACGATGTTCGGTAGCTTGTTCAGCAAGGGAATCAGATTAAGCAATGGAATATGGGCGATGACGCTGTTGCTGATGCAGAAGGCGCTGATGTCCAACAGTATCTGGGTATAGATCGGCAGTTTGGCGTCAGGTCCGCCCAGGTCAGTCAGGATCTTACCGATCTTAGGTATCACGAAAGTCATCAGCCCGAAGAATGCCAGGAAGGTGATGACCAGCAGGACGGTTGGGTAGGTCATGGCGCCCTTCAGTTTCTTGCGGATGGTGGCGTCCTTTTCGATCTGGCTGGCGACGCGTTTAAGGATGGCGTCCAGGATACCACCCGATTCACCGGCTTTGATCATGTTGATGTAGACTTCGCTGAAGACGTTGGGGTATTTGGCGAAGGCGTCGCCGAGCGTCACACCGGATTCAACGTCTTTGATGATGCCGCCGATGACCGATTTGAAGTAGGGGCTTTCGGCCTGTTCCTGGAGTGTGGCCAGGGCCTTTGGCAGTGGCACACCGGCCGATACCAGCACCGACATCTGGCGCGTGAAGATGACCAGTTCCTTAAGCTTGACCTTACCTTTCTTAGCCTTCTTGAGCGTTTCGGTCTCGCTGGCCAACCGAATGACGATCGGTTTGGCGCCTTGGCGGGTGAGGGCGGCGATCAGGGATTGTTTATCCGGGCCTTCGAAACTGCCGTTGACGGTCCGTCCATCTTTGGTCTGGGCTTTATATATGAACTTCATGGCCTATTCCTGTGTCGATGTGACCCGCAGGATCTCCTCTATGGTGGTCTCGCCTCGCAATGCCTTGATGAAACCGTCGAGCTGCATGGTAACCATGCCTTCTTCGATGGCGGCCTTCTCGATGACTTCGCTGGTGCTGTTGGCCAGGATCAGACTTTGGATCGGCGTGTCGTTGTTCAGTACTTCGTAGATACCGATGCGTCCTTTGTAGCCGGTGTGGTTGCAGCTTTCGCAGCCATCGATGTGTGCCGCGAACAGCCGCTTGACGCCATGCGGGGCCGTACTCAGTTCGTTGGAGTCGGCCGAGGCCTTACCGTCTTTGGACTTGGCGTTCTTATCCGGGACGGCCTGGTGGCCGATGGTGTCGGATAGGGCCTGTTTCTCGAGTTCGTGGATGTGGATCATGTTGGCGGCGCTCAGCTTGAACGTTTTGGCGATGGTCTTGAGGTCCTCGGCGGTCGGCTGGTAGGCTTCACGGCAACTGGTGCACAACCGGCGCACCAGGCGTTGGCCGATGACCACGCGCAATGTGCTGGCAATCAGGAACGGCTCGATGTTCATGTCTAGCAGACGTGGCAGACAGGTGGCGGCATTGTTAGTGTGGAGCGTACTGAATACCAGGTGCCCAGTCAGGGCGGCCTGGACGCCCAGGCTGGCGGTCTCGCCATCACGGATCTCTCCGACCATGATGACATTGGGGTCCTGGCGCAGCAGGGCGCGCAGACCGTTGATGAAGGTCATGCCGGCTACCGGGTTGACCTGCGTCTGGTTGACGCCGGGGATGCGGTATTCCACCGGGTCTTCGATGGTCGAGATGTTGACGTTGGGGGTGTTCAACTTGCTCAGGACACTGAACAGGGTGGTTGACTTGCCGGAGCCGGTCGGACCGGTAACCAGGATCATGCCGTGCGGTTGGATCATGGCGTGTTCCAGGGCGCTTTTGGCGCTACCCCAGAAGCCTAACTGGTCGAGCTCGGCCGCCTTGGTGCCTTCATTCAGGATACGCATGACGACCTTCTCTCCGTCGACGATCGGCAAGGTTGAGACACGCAGGGCGTACATGTTGCCGCTGACCTGGACCTTGAAGCGGCCGTCCTGCGGCGCGCGGTGCTCATCGATCTTCAGGTTGGACAGGATCTTGATGCGTGATACCAGGGCGCTTAGGACTTTGCGCGGCAGTTTGTTAGCTTCGCGTAACATGCCATCGATGCGGTAACGGGTGATGACATAGCCTTCGCGCGGCTCGATGTGGATGTCGCTGGCCCCGGACTTTACTCCGTACTCGACAATAAGATTGACGGTCTGGGCGATCGGCGAGTCCTCGGTCAGGTCGCTTTCCTTGATGTCTTCGGCCTCGGCTTCCTGGATGTCTTCGCCGGAGATGACCTTGGTCAGCTCGCTGCCGACGTTCTCGCGGTACTGGTCCAAGCCGGCCTGTAACAGGCTGTTGGTGGTGATGAAGACGCGGATGTTGTTACCAAGCTGCTTCTGCAGGAAGTTGAGCGCCTGGATGTCATCGGGATCTTCCATTGCCACCAATTTGGTGTCGTTCTCGTCGACGCCGAAGACTACGGCGTGGTACTGCCGGGCGATACGCTCAGGCAGCAGGTGTAAGTCATCCTTCTTGATGTCCTTGGCGTTGAGCTCGATTAGTGGCACCTCGATTTCTTCGGCGTACAGTTTGGTCAGCTCTTTCTCGCTGATGAGGTTGGAGCGGATGGCGATATCCTGGAGCGGCTTCTTCTCGCGCGCTTCCTGTTCGTGGAGCTGCTTGAGCTGCTCGTCGGTGATGTCGGCCTGTTTGAGCAGTTTCTCGGCTAAGGAATCGGCTATGCGCATGGCACTGATACCTCCGATATCTCAGGGGTATGCCGTACGGACGACACTGCTAATGTGCCGGTATGCATCTGTACGCACAGCCCCAACCGCTGCTTGATTACGCTCATTCTTATAGTATTCTAGCAGGTATTTCCCATTGGTATAAGGGTTCCGTGTCAGGTTGTCGTTACATACTGTGAATAAAATGATTGCAGACCATAAAACGTCCTGCTATACCTACCGCTGTCAGTTATAATCAATGGAACGGGTGAAGAGACCGACGCTTATAATAGCTTCAATCTACCGGACCGTTCCGAAGGAGGGAAACCATGGCAACGAATAGTAACGACACTGCAGTCAAGGACGACAAGACCGTCGTCGCACCGGCCGCCGAGACAAAAACCGACAAGAAGGCTAACGCTAAGGACGAGAAGAAGGCCGCCGCAGCCGCCGAAGGCAAAACCAAGGCGCTCGGATTGGCTCTGGAGACTATCGAGAAGCAATTCGGCAAAGGCTCCATCATGAAGCTTGGTGAGCGTACCGACGTCGAGGTCGAAACGATGTCGACCGGGTCACTCGGACTCGATTTGGCGCTGGGTGGTGGAATTCCTAAAGGCCGCGTAGTTGAAGTCTACGGTCCGGAAAGCTCCGGTAAGACCACGTTGACGCTGCACGCCATCGCCGAAGTCCAAAGAGCTGGTGGTACTGCCGCTTTCATCGATGCCGAGCATGCCCTTGACCCGGCGTATGCCAAGCGCATCGGCGTGGACGTCGAGAACTTGCTGCTCAGCCAGCCGGACAACGGTGAGCAGGCGCTGGAAATCACCGAGACTCTGGTGCGCTCCAACGCTGTCGATCTGATCGTCGTGGACTCGGTGGCGGCTTTGGTGCCACGGGCTGAAATCGAAGGCGACATGGGTGACTCGCTGCCCGGCCTGCAGGCCCGGCTCATGAGCCAGGCGCTGCGCAAGCTGACCGGTGTCATCAACAAGTCCAAGGCAACGGTCATTTTCATCAACCAGATCCGTATGAAGATCGGTGTGATGTTTGGCAACCCTGAAACTACCACCGGTGGTAACGCGCTTAAGTTCTATGCCTCGGTACGCATGGACATCCGCCGTACCTCGCAGATCAAGCAGGGTGACAGTGTCATCGGTAACCACTGCCGCGTCAAAGTCGTCAAGAACAAGATCGCGCCGCCGTTCCGTGAAGCTGAATTCGACATCATGTACAACCAGGGCATCAGCCGCTCCGGCGACATCATCGACTTGGCCGTCAAATATGACATCGTTGAGAAGTCCGGTGCATGGTTCAGCTATAACGATCAGAAGATCGGTCAGGGTCGCGAAGCTGCCAAGACATACCTGGATGAGAACCCGGTCGTCATGCAGCAGGTGGCTGACCAAGTCCGCGAAGCCGCCTCCAAGGTGTAGTAGTCGCGTGAGGTGAGGAGGGCCGGGCTGTTTCCGGCCTTCCTTTGGCTTCTTTAAGGTTGGCATACTACAATACCGGATATGACGACCAGTAACCACCTCTATGCCGGCGCAACCATAGCTTTGACGGTCCAATCGCCGTTAGTGGCTTTGCCGGCCGCGTTACTGTCGCACTTCCTATTGGACGCCCTGCCGCATTATGGATATCCGGGCAGGGGCGGCTATGCCGAAGCGTTTAATTACCGTGCCACATACTTCATGGAGTCGGTCAATCTGGTCGGCGTGCCACTGTTACTGTATCTGTTATGGGGTAAGCCATGGTGGGTGTGGGCCGCGGCCTTCCTGGCCTTAGCTCCGGACCTGGTGTGGGTCTATCGGTATGTGGCATACGAGCGGAAAGGCTGGCTGCCAATCGGTAGTCTGTTCACGCGTTTCCACAATAAGATTCAATGGGGTGAATATACATGGGGAATCCTGATAGAGGTGCCGGTCTTCGTGCTGTTGGCGATGATGCTGACCGAGATGGTCTGAACCTGTCGCAGGCTGTGGGTGCCATGCTGGTGACAGCTATCCGGCAGCAGGAACGGCGCAAGGAGCGGTTCTCGGTTTATGTGGACGGGAAGTATTCGTTCAGTCTGAGCGACAGCGCGCTGCTGCAGTCCGGCTTATCTAGCGGCGTGCAGCTCAGCGGTGATGACATCAAACGCTATAAACGACTGTCCGCCGAAGATAAGTTATTCACGAATGCCGTCAGGTATGCGGCCATGCGCCAGCGCAGCCGCTGGGAAATCATGACATATCTGGCGCGCAAAGAGGCCGCTCCGGAATTGGCCGAGCAGATCGCCGATAGGCTGAGCGGCCTTGGCTTCATCGATGATCAGGCATTCGCGCGCAACTGGGTAGAGAACCGGCACCTGCTTAAGCCGACGTCCAAGCGTAAACTGCGCCAGGAGCTACAGGCGAAGCGGGTTGCTACGGCGGTCATCGATGAGGTGCTGCGGCAAGATGAGACGGGCGACCGTCAGGAGCTGCGCAGTCTGATAGCCAAAAAGCGTCGCATATCCAAGTTCAGTCAGGATCCGGCGAAACTGATGCAATATCTGGCACGGCAGGGTTTTGGTTATGAAGACATAAAGTCAGCGATGGACGAGTCAGACGACGATTAATGGCGGGGCCGGTTAGACGCTAATCGAGAACGCCGCACCCGGCCAGGATCGCACGGTGGTCCTGTCTGCCTATGTCGAACTTACCTGCGTCGCCCAGGAAAATGATGTCGGGATCGGTGGCGGCTAAGTTCCAGGCTTGCAGGTTGCCGCGCAAATAGACCATGCCTTTGTTGAATGATCCTCCCGTGACATCGGCTCCTTTCATGGCCCGGGTGCATAGCTGCCACGCCTCGTCGAGCGCCTGGCGCTCGGCATGGTCCGGATCATCCGGAAAGCGCCTGGCCTTGAAAAACCTGAGTGTGGTGATGAGTATCTGGTACAGTTGCTTGAAATCGAGCCGTGGTGTGCCGGCACTGCCGTCCGCAAGCGCAGATGAAAGATAGAGTAGTAGGATGTGCTCCCAGCTGACCTGGCGTGTCATGCTGACGCTATCTGCGAATTGAATCTGTTCACGCATGAAAGCCCGCCCTTCGTTGGATGACTCATACCGGTCAAGCCCGGCACTCAGGAGCCTGAGCGGCTGACGGATACCGTTTTCGCGCTCCAGCAGATGGCTGCCCACTTCATGGGCTACGATGCCCATGAAGGCTTCGCGGCTCAGTAAATAGTCGACCGGCCTGACGACTGTCTTGCGCCCATGGATGACTCCCCATAGATAATCGGTGGAATCGGTCAGGCTGTAGTCGGAGCTGACGTTGGTAATGGCCTGCCGGGTGATTTCGTCACCGGACTGTGGCGTGACGACTGCGGGTAGTGCGTTCATGGCGTCCTGACCGAACAACGCGTCGATGTAACCACCGGCCTGAAAGTGGGCATGCCGTACTTTCTTGAACGTGTCCGGGTTGGGGAGGATGTCACTGGCGGATCCGCCGAGGTCCGGGACTATGTCGAGCACGGCTTCGGCCGATTTCGAGATGTGTGATGATGTTTCGGACATATCTCCGGCTAGTTGGCGTATCCACGCGGTCACGCCTGCCAGGGTGGCCCGATCAGCCTTGCCATAGAGCCAACGGTTTTTTGCGGCGGATGCTTCGGCGTCGCCAGCTACGGAGGCTGCTAATAACGCATATTGCGCCGTAAGCTCATCGATCTTGGCGACGTAGGCGGTCGCTATCAGCTCATCGGAATCGCTGGCGACCTGGTCGCGCAATATGTGTAACTCGCGGACGATCTTATCTAGGCTGACAGGGTCGTGCTGGAGTGGACGCAGATCAGGATTGAAGGCGGCATGCTCGAAGTCGCGTTGCATGGCTGCCAGTTTGTCGCCCGGGATTCCTAACGAAATGTACAGCTCGTCGAAATATGGCGATACGCGCTCGAACCATCGCTGGTCGCGTGCAGGTGACGGTTCATATACCAGGCTGTACATGTCGGAGCAGACTCAGTCGGCCCTTGTCATGCCAGGGCGGTAGCGTTAGCGCCAGACGGTTTGCCTTGCAGAGGGTCCTGGATCAGAATACGGTTATCGTTGATTTCTATGATCTGATTACGGTCCACGCTCAACTGTCCATTGGAGAAGCTCTTGAACATCGATCGGGTTACGTACAGTTTCTGCACGAACATCGATTCGATCTCGGTCGCGAAATCATTGACCTTGCCGATCTTCTCTTTGTTACTGGTGACGACCGGCATGTTGATGAGTTGGAAATTAAGCTGGATGATATCCTGCAACCGTACAAGCTCAGATGGCTCGACGAGTACGTCGTGATCATCGACGACGAAGCCCTGCGGCAGTAGTTCACGGATATCCTGGTATAACATGACCAGTTCTTTCCGGTCATACAAGTCCTGGCAGAAGAAGCCTTCGATCTTGAGGTTATTGGGGTTGAGGATGGGGCGCGTAATGGCGGCCACGGCCGCACCGGTCCGCAACGACATGACATTCTTATCGGCGAAGGCGTTGCTGAGCTGTAACATACCTCTAGTATAACTCGCTGGCGCTGAAAGTGCAGCAGGGTCTCGGTCGCGATCCCCATAGTGGCGAGATCTTCTGCTTTCGCGGGCGCAAGGCCGACATGGTGAAACTTTTGTGGTTCGA
>JALQUD010000020.1 GCA_023268595.1 Candidatus Saccharimonadia bacterium | reverse complement strand
GCTATGGAAATCTGCTGTTCACGGGTGGCCAGATGTGCCGACGGCGCATATGCCGTACCGCCGTTACTAGCCCAGGTACCTTGGTTGAACTGCAGGCCGCCGTAGTAGCCATTGCCAGTGTTGATAGCCCAGTTGCCACCGGACTCACACTGGGCCAGGCGGTCCCACGTACTGCCACCGGCAACGCTCGGCGCGGGTGCAGCTGTCTGGCGCGCTATCGGCTTACTGGCAGGAGCGGCTACTGGTTGCGGCGCAGGAGCGGCCTGCGGCATAGGGCGTGACGCCAGTTGTTCATCGGCTGCCGGGATACGGATGACGTCACCCGGATTGATCACGTTAGGATCGGCGATTTGCGGATTAGCGTCAAAAAGACGGGTGTACGTCGTCTGGTGGTCCTCGGCGATCTTGACCAGCATGTCACCGGGTTGCACGGTGACGTTCACCGGCTGGGTCTGCTGATCGGCCGGCTTGGTGTCGGCGGGTAGTGTGCCGGACTCGGCCAGGACCTTCGGGCGGTCGTCATCCTTCGTAACCGAAGCTACGTTGGAATCAACAGGTTTCGCGATGCTTGCCTGCGATGGTACGCCGGCTGGCGTTCCTTGCAGTGCAGCGCTTAAACCAGCGAGTGTCACGACGCTCGCCGCCATAGTTTTGATGTACATAAGTTCCTCCCTTATACCCCGGCACCACTACTTACCATATTTTTGGACAAATTTAATACCAGCGCCTGATTCTGGCCAGAATGGCGCATGGAACATGTCCGATAATTAGATTGCTAAAGCGTGTAAACCCTTTTGTTTTCTGGTGTATGGTGCGGGTTCGTAGTGTGTTTTGACATGTTGTTCAAAAACACAAGGACTAAATATACACGCCCAAAATAATAAGTCAAATTTACTTCTTAGGATGTTGGCGGACGTAGTTACGGCGCCACATGTAGTAGGCCCACAGAAACGCTACACACCAGCCACCGATGATATCAGTCGGATAATGCACGCCAAGATACAGCCTGGACCACGACACGACCACCGTGAAGACCGCTCCGGCGATAACGACCGGCCAACGGTAGCGGCTGTTCCACGCCAACACCGCTAAAGCGATAGCCACGGCAGCACTGCCGGTGGCGTGACCGCTCGGAAACGACCAGTTAGTCTCGTTTGCCAACTGTGGCCACAAATCGGGACGCGGCCTCATGATCAACGCTTTCAGGGCCGATGTAGTCAGGACCGCCAACACCACGGCAGCAGCTGCCCTGACAGCCTCATCCAGCCGGCGCCGGTACGCCAAGAAGAGGCCAATCGCAAGCCCCATCACCATCATGAACGGTACGTTACCGACGAACGATGCCGTCAGCGCCACGTCGTCGACCCATGCAGCCGAAAAACCATGTAACCATACCATGAACGTGCGCTCGGCCCCCGAAGCGATGTCCTGCGCGGCTAATACGGCCAAGGCAGCCAACACTCCCAGTACGGCCCACGCGATAACATCCAGGCGGAATATACGCTTGCGGAAATGGTCGGAACTGTCGGGAACGGAGGGATTACGCATTATCATATTCTAAGCTTTTTCCGCCTCTGATGTTAGATACTACGTACTTCGTGGCGCTTTTCTCAGGCACATTCCAAGCTTTCCAGAGAGAAGCATAGTACAATACGGGCAGATCACCCTCTGGTCCGTATCCGTCATAAACCGTCTCTAACGAATCAGTCGGACCTTGGACATATATGAAGCATCAGCAGAACCACACCGGCCGCAACAAAGCCACTTCCACGACGAAGCCGGCTTCCGGCCGGAACGGCGCACGCAGCAACGTGAACGATAGTTTCGATAAATATACCGACATCGCTATCATCTTCAACCCTAACAGCACTGGCAACAGCAAACTCAACGCCCAACAACTAGCCGCCAAGCTGAACGGCACGCCAGCGAGCGACCTGGTACGTATCGTAGCTACCGACGGCCCTGGCCGGGCCGAGCAGATCGCTTACGACATCGCCATGGACACCGACAAGCCGCTTATCATTTCCTCTAGCGGCGATGGCGGTTATAACGAGGTTGTCAATGGCGTGCTCAATGCTCAGCGGCAACGCAGCCGTGACCATCGTCCGCACGCTCCTGTCTGCGGCCTTCTGCCCAGCGGTAACGCCAATGACCATTACCGCAATTTGCACCGGCAGCCGATCGAAGACCAGATATTGAGCGGCCAGCACCGGGTCATTGACATGTTGTCGATCGAGGGTAGGCGCGATGGCATACACTGGCAACGTTACGCGCATTCGTACATCGGCGTCGGGCTGACGCCGCAGATCGGACGTGAGCTTAACAAGGTCAAGCTCAACCGTTTCCGCGAGGCTTGGATCGTAGTCCGTACGTTACGGAGACTTCGCGGCAGCCGGCTGATGGTGCGCGGACGGCAGCGGTCCTATGACAGTCTCATATTCAGCAATATCGGTTCGATGTCAAAGATTCTGACCATATCGGATTCTTCGGAACTTAGCGACGGCAAATTCGAAATCATAGCCTTCCCGACCCGTAGCCGCTGGTATCTGCTGTCGCAGCTCGTACGAGCTTCGACCGTCGGACTGCAGACCACCCGCCAGGCTAGCCACTACACGTTCTCGACCGTCAGCCGTACACATGTGCAGCTGGATGGCGAGATTTTCCGGCTCGACGCCGGCAGCGAGGTGCGCATAACGCTGGAAGCCAAGTTGCTACGCTGTATAATATGACTTTTGTGATGCGTCATTGTAAACTTTCTCACATCATGCAGTCATCTCACGGTTTATCATAAGCTATATGTTGGAACGCGGCTGATGCATTACCGATCAAAACTGTTCTGGCTTTACATCGCGATCACCGTCGCCTATGTCACGACGTTCCTGATGCCGCGCACCATATCCAATCTACCCTCACTACCCGATGGACAACAGCGGTTAGTAGGCCTCGCGGTCGTCATACCGTTGGCAATCATCTGGTTCCTGGCTTTTTATGGCTCGGCCACGCTTCATAGCTATGCCAAGAAGATCCATGACAGCGAAGATGGTAAGCAAGTCGCCTTTCTGGCTACCGGATTGCTGATCGTCGCGCTCGGACTGCCTATCGGCTCGATGGGAACGGCAATCGGTAACATCGTCTCCACCCACAACCAGGAAGCCGCTATCGTCATCCGTATCGTCCGTAACTACGTCAGCATGCTGTTCCCGCTGGTCGGCTTCCTGTTCATCAACCACGCGGCTTACGGCCTGAGCCGCATCGCCCGTCATCGCCCCCGCTACCGCGACTCACAAATGCTGATCGCCGTCTACGTGATAGTATCGACCGCATATTGCTATGCCGCGCTCAGTTCGCCGAACATAGAGACCATCTACCACTTACCGCCATGGCTACTGATGCTAACGCTCGTCGCTCCATATCTGTTCACCTGGTATACCGGACTGCTGGCAGCGTACGAGGTACGGCTATACGCCAAGAACGTAGCTGGCAAACTATACCGCCAGAGTTGGAATATCCTCTCGTTAGGTCTAGCCGCCATCGTGACCGCTCAGATCCTGCTCCAATATTCAGTCACCTTTACCGTCCGCATCCAGAGTCTGCAGATGGTGCGGCTGTTCGTGACTATCTACGTCCTATTGGCCGCCATGTCGGTCGGTTATGTACTAGTGGCAGCCGGCGCCAAGCGGCTCAAGAAGATCGAGGAAGTCTGATATGCCGCATAAGACGGTATTCGACCAGGTCAGCACCATCACGTATGACTACCTAGGACCGGCTGCCAACCGGTTTGTCTCACGGCAGGTCAGCGGGCACCTGCACAAGAAACCGGAAGAACTGACGCGCGCCGACTTGCCAGGCCTGATCGATTGGATGCGCCTGGCCATGGGCTTTCTGACTGACGACCAGATGCTTATACGCGAATACGTGGCCAGACTGGAATCGTTAAAAGCTGAACGTCCTGGCAAGCAATCCGGCAAGGAGCGCGCGTGAACGCCAATTCCAAGCAAGCCACCGAAACTGACGCTCTGTTCGCTAGCATCGGTGAAGGTATTATCGCAACCGACGACAATGGTATTATTACCAGGATCAATCAGGCTGCGCTCAAAATCCTGGGCTACGAGCATGACGAGCTGGTTGGCAGCTGGTTTCCGAACCAAGTCGTGGCCACCTACCGCGATGGCACCCCTATCGGTATGATGGACCGGCCGGTCACCAAAGCTATCGTCACCGGCAAGACGATCACCGAGCGCATGACCTACCGCCGCAAAGATGGCAGCCTGGTGCCGGTATCGCTCACCGTTTCGCCGATTATCCGCGACAGCAAACCAGCCGGAGCCATCGAGGTCTTCCGGGACATCTCGCATGATATCCAGAGCGATAAGATGAAGACAGAGTTCATTTCTGTCGCCTCACATCAGTTGCGCACACCACTGTCGGCCATCAATGTCTACTCCCGTATGCTGCACGATGGGATGGCCGGGCCACTGAACGACGACCAATCCAGTTTCGTAAGTAATATCTTGTCATCGGTTGATCGCATGAACTCGCTGATCAATACGCTCTTGAACATTACCCGCATCGAGGCCGGTGGCGTCGACGTCCGCATCAGTGATGTCTCGTTGTATGAAATCGCCGATGCCATAATCAGCGAGAGCCGCCCCGGCGCCGAGGAGCGTCAACTGCGCATAAAAAGCAGAGTGGCAGATACGCCTTCCATCGCCACCGATGGCATGCTAGTCCGTGAGATTTATTCGAACCTGCTTTCTAACGCCATCAAATACACGCCTGCCGGCGGCACTATCACCGTTTCGTTGCAAGAGCATGGTAACAATGTGGTTTTCTCCGTCAAAGATACCGGTTACGGCATTCCACAATCGGCCCAGGATCATATCTTTACCAAGTTTTTCCGGGCAGACAATATATTAGGCGAAGACGTCAGTGGCACCGGACTTGGCTTATATCTGACAAAGACGATTGCCGAGAGTCTGGACGGTAACCTGTGGTTTGAAAGCACCGAAGGCAAAGGCAGCCTGTTTTGCTTCGAACTATCTAAGCAGGGCTCATCAGCCCGCCGCGGCAAGTTCAAATTGGATTAATCGGTCTGGTCTTCATCCTGAGCGGATGGCGGTAGTTGCTTGGGTCCGGACATATACCGGCGGTGGATAAGCGTCTTCTGCATGGCCTCTATCAGTTTGGCTGCCTGCTCATAGCTCATGCCGACCCTACTGACGGCATATGGCTGGCCATTGCCGTCCTGCTGGCCGAAACTTATGACCACACCATTGTCATCCGCGACGATCTCGGCACCATTCGTGTACAGCACACGCTGGTCGAAGGCTAACATGACTACGTGCTGATGTTGGCCCGATTGTCCGTTACGGCGGTTCTGGTCGCTAGCCTCCGGTTCATCGCCGAATGGGAAGGAGCCGTTATCGTAGCCGGCCAATTGCCAGATTCCTGCAGCTTCATCATCGTTCATACCGAAATGGCTGATGAGCAGCATCAGGATGTCCTCGCTGGGCCGCTCAGCACCACGCTCAAACCGATCGAGCTGTTCCACCTCGATTTCAACGGCACCCGACGTCTCACCAAGTGATTCCTGGCGGTGCTGTCGCATGGTCTTGAGCTTATTACCCAACGACCGGTGTGGAGGCTGATATGGATGATTAGGGCTGTGGTTCTGTGGCATACGACTTATATGGTACGCCTCACCACTGTTCTCGGCAAGCGTAGGCTTAACGCTGGCTGGACAGCGCCTCAGGTCCTGCACCGGTCTGTTCCATGCCCGCTATTGGCACTCGTGAAAATATATACTTCTTATATAGTTTCCATATATTTTCGCGAGTGCCACGAAAGACCTGTGCCGACCGGCTTACGGCTGAAAGCCTACCCTGTCTGACGCCGGCACGGTATACTGGGACATAATGGATATGCTCACTATAGCGACCGAAGTGCCGTTGGCACGCTATTCGACGATGCGGCTCGGCGGCTCGGCGGCATTCGCAGTTGCGGTGTCCGATGCCCAACAAGCCGCCCAAGCTTGCCGCTGGGCCATGGACCATGGCTTGCCATTCATAGTCGTGGGCAGCGGCAGCAACATCGTCTGGCGAGACGAGGGGTTCGAGGGCTTGCTTATCGTCAATCGTATCAGCGGCTACGAAGAAGTCGCCCAACCGGACGGCAGCGTACTCGTCACCGCCGGCGCCGGTGAAAACTGGGATACGGTCGTTGAGCGCAGCGCGGCTTCCGGTCTGACCGGCATAGAGGCTTTATCCCTAATCCCCGGGACGGCGGGCGCCACACCGGTCCAGAATGTCGGAGCTTATGGTCAGGATGTATCGCAGACGCTTGTCAGTGTCCAGGCCTATGACAGCCAGACCGGCGCGATGGTCAGCATCAGCAACCAGGAATGCCGCTTCGGCTACCGGGCCAGCCGGTTCAAATCAGACGACCGCGGCCGCTTCGTCATCACCTCCGTCAGCTTCCGACTTGGGTGGGGCAGCATCCAGCCGCCGTATTACCGTGCGCTTCAGGCATATATGGATGAGCATGGCAGTACCGACACGTCACCGGCCAGCATCCGTCAGGCGGTCATCAGCATCCGATCAGACAAATTACCCGACCCTGCAAAGGTCGCGAATAATGGCTCATTCTTTGCCAACCCTATCGTCAGCCAAGAAGTGTTCGATACTATCGCACGTACGTTACCGGAGCTAGAGATACCGCACTGGCCGGCCGACGGCGGTATCAAGCTATCAGCGGCCTGGCTGTTAGACCAGGCCGGCTTCAAAGACTACCATGATACGGCCACCGGCATGGCGACCTGGCATCGTCAGCCGCTCGTGCTGGTCAACGAGCATGCCGCCGATACGGCCGGGCTGCTCGTTTTCCGAGACAGTATAATCACAGCGGTCGCCGATCGGTTCGGCGTCAGCCTGCAGCAAGAACCTGAATTGCTACCGGTCACGGCGTAACGCATGAGGATACACCCGGGCAAACCCACGCAGCCGAAGTTCATCGCCATAACAGTCGGCCTCCTCTTCGCTGCGCTTGGTATCTTCACTCTCGTCAACTCGATGGCGGCCACACCGGCCAGCTCAAAGGAAGCCGAAACCGGCACGGTGACGACCGGTGCCTATAAGCCGGCGGATAGCACCGCTTCCGGTGGACAGTCTGTCCGCTTCGGCAGCCTGCTTAGCAGCGTCACGGCCGATACCAAGCAGATCGGCCTGCTGACCGGCCCTGACAGCATCAACCAGACCCGCAACGTGAACCTATGCGGCACCGACCTCGGTATCATGTTCGCCTGGCAGAACAAGACTTTCTTCGCCTTCGGCGACACCCAGCGTTGTAGCGGCGGCGTCCCGGCCAACGCATTAGCCTACTCCAGCACCACAAGCTTCGCCAATGGCGTCAAGTTCGACGGCTGGGCCATGGACGGCAGCCAGACCAAAGAGATCATTCCCAAGAATAGCGGTGCCATCACCGCTATCCCTACCGGTGCCGTCGGCGTCAATAATGACGCGTACATCTATTACATGAATGTCACCGACTGGCACCCGCCCGGCCCCGCCAAATGGGTCTGCTCGGGCTCGTCACTGGCTTCGGCCAACGCCAGCAACATCGGCGCCTGGACCAAACGGCCGAGCGTCAGCTGGGGAGCCGGTAACTTCAATATGACCGCGGTGCTACAGCAGGAAAACACCTTATACATATGGGGCACACCGTGCGGGCGCATGGGCGCCGCCAGACTCATGAAGGTAGATACCGGCTCAGTACTCAATAAGTCAGCCTACCAGTACTACACCGGCCTGGCCGGCGATGGCTCGCCACAATGGTCGGCCAACGAAAGTAGCGCCATACCGGTAGCTAGCGCCCCGGTTTCCGAACTGTCGGTCATGTACAACAAATGGCTCGGCAAATACATGATGACTTACCTGGACGAGAACAAGGCTGCCATCGTGCTGCGCGAAGCCGACACGCCATGGGGTCCTTGGAGCAGTTCGATCACCCTGACGACCGCTAAGAGCTACGCGCAGTTGTATGGCGCCTTCCTGAACCCGGCATATGTGGAGAACGATGGCCAGACCTTCTATTGGGTCATGTCGATGTTCGGTCCGTACCAGTCTTATCTGATGAAAACTACGCTGACCAAGCGCTAGAAATAAAAAATCCCGCAGCTGCGGGCTCGTGATGATCATGGTGTTGCAGTGTGAGTCTTTGAGTAGTGTAGTTGTGGTGGTCTCCGGAGCCGGAAGGCTTTGATCCGGAGACCACCACGGTGCTACAGTACTACTACTTGGAAGCCTTCTGGCCGATCAGTTCGGCCTGGGCCTCGTCGTGCATCGGCATGGCGCCGGCGTGATCCTCCTCGTCCTCGTCGGAACGGTGCTTCTTGCGATTGTGCAGGATGCTGGACGTGAACGCGGCCCCGATGAAGGCGACCCCGATCAGACCGGTGACGACCTCGTTGACGTGGAAACCGATGCCCATGAGCAGGACGATCGACAGTGCGCCGATGGCCCAGTGGGCGCCGTGCTCCAGGTAGATGAGCTCGTCGAGGGTTCCCTTGCGGACCATGTAGACGGTCAGCGAGCGGACGAAGAACGCACCGATGACACCAAGCCCGAGGGCGATGATGATCGGGTCGGTCGTGACCGCGAAGGCGCCGATGACACCGTCGAAGGAGAAGGCCGCGTCCAGCACCTCGAGATAGAGGAACAGGAAGAAGCCCGCCTTGCCGGTGGCCTTGACCAACGTGTTGGGTCCGTGGCCGCCGGCCTGCTCGAAGAGGTCGCCGAGACCCTTGACGGACAGGTAGGTCACCAGGCCGAAGGCACCGGAAACCAGGACCGTGGCCGGGTTGTCGGCGAGCGTCTGGGACAGGACCACCAGGGTGACGACGGCGATGACGATGGAGAGCCGGTTGAGCTGCCCGATCTTGACGAGGGGTCGCTCGAGCCAGCTCAGCCAGTGAACGTCGCGCTCCGTGAACATCCAGTCCAGGAAGAGCATGTACAGGAACATACCGCCGAACGCCGCGATCTGCGGGTAGGCCTGGTTGAGGATGGCCGCGTAGCTGGTCGGGTCGGACTCGGGTCGCTGTTCCAGCGCGAGCGTCAGGGACTCGACGGGGTTGAGACCGGCGGTCACGGCGACGATCACGAGCGGGAACACCAGCCGCATGCCGAAGACGGCGATGACGATGCCGACCGAGAGGAAGATCTTCTGCCAGAACGGGCTCATCCGCTCCAGGATTTGGGCGTTGACGACCGCGTTGTCGAACGACAGCGTGATCTCCAGGACTCCCAGGATGGCACAGAGTGCGAATGCCTCGATGCCTCCGTAGAAGTACGCGGCGATGAGCGCCACGATCGTGATGCCGACCGAGAATCCGAAGATTCTCACCGGGTGAGTGCTGGACATGTGTCTTCCTCCAAAGGAAGGCTCGATGACTAACGACGGGTTGGATAGCGGTGACTCACACTGCTAAGTTGCAGCACGCAGTAGCTGAAGACAGTGAAGGTCACGAAGACTCGACATGTTTCATGCGCACATAGTTATTTATTATAACACTATTATTTTAAATTGCAATAGTAAAAAGTTTTCTACTATTACTATAAGATTGATTGTAATACCATACTAGTGTATTGATATATTTACATATGACAGAAATTATCACACCTTCACTAGAACACTACGACGTAGACACATCCACAGACATCAGAACAGCGCTATGGATGGAGCATGGTTTCAGCCGTCGCGAGATTGGCGCATTAATGCTAGAAGCCGACGCCGATTTGGAAATACTATCATCTGAGCGCCAGCCACTTACGGGTACGTTGGCACTTCCTTTCCCGATAGCTAAAACTCCCGATGCGATCGAAACGATCAACCGCACCGCCGAGCAGCATGGTATTGATGCTATATGGGTGCAAAACAGCGCATTATACGACCTGAGCGGCATCGTTCCGCGAGTGCACGCCGCTGCGACGCCAGATGTTATCCGTCTGGTTGACGATAAGATCGCCTTCACACAGTGGCTCGGCAACGACCCGCATCGGCCAGACGCCACGCTGACGATCGGCAGTGAGCAGGTTGCCAAAGAATATTATCGCCGTTCAGCCAACGGTCAAGAAGTCTGTATTAAACCTGTAGTAGGCGTGAACGGAGGCGGATATTGGCGTCTCAATCCGCACGCTAATGCCAGTTTCCTTAATGACCCGACCGAGCGAGAAATACACCCAGAAGTTTACTTTACGGCGCTAGCTAAAGCGGAGCAAGAAGCGCCTGCACGTCAGATGATCGTCATGGACTACCTTCCCGGCCCAGAAGTCAGCGTGGACGTGCTTAGCTGGGAGGGTCGGCCGCTTAGCCATGCGGCCCGTACCAAGGTCAAAGGTACCCAAGAATTCCAACATATTGATTCCGAGCATCCGACTATCGGGCACGCTTACCGCACTATCGGCAGCCTCAGCATGCACGGTATAGTAAGCGTTCAATACCGATTGGATGCCGAGAGTGATTGGAAGATACTGGAAATTAATCCGCGCCCTGCCGGCGGCTCCATCCATAGTGAACGCGCAGGCTTTGGAATTATCAGCGGCTGGACAAAATTAGTTACAGGTAAGGTCTCACCGGACGACATTAAACAGCATAACGGACATACCGTTCTTGAGATGAAGCGCACCGCTCATGTCGTTAGCGAGCGATAGCTTCAGGTAATGTAGCCGCCTCACGGCCTAAAACACCGCCAGTATGATGGCGGTGTTTTTATGAAAAATAACTTAGAGGTGGAGCAGATTGCAGGGTCGGAGCGGATGGGTGTTGGTGTAGGGCTAGTCATGCGGCGCATGGTGCTGCGTGGAAGATCCACTAAGAACACGCCATGCACCGCATGACTTCAGGCCCCTGTCAGGACACTCGATAGATCATCAGGCGACGTTGTTGCCGTTGTTGCTGGCGCGGACGCCGGCCCGGATGGTCTTGTACATGTCGATGGGCCAGGCCAGCGCCAGCAGGATCTCACCGGTGGTGAGGCCGTCCCGCCAGGACTCGGCGACCCAGAACTGCACGATGGCACCGACGGCCCAGACCACGATGGCCAGGTAGATCAGCGAGCCAAGCACGCTGAACGCGGTGACGATGCCGATGAAGCCGAGACCCGTGGCCAGGACCAGTACGGCCATGCCGAACATCTTGGCGGCGGTCTCCCCCAGCACCTTCTCGCCGGTGTCGTCGTTGACCTTCTGGCTCATGGCCATCTTGCCGCGGGCGGCGCGCAGGCCGAGCCGGAGGCTGCGGATGACGTCGATGGGCCAGGCGATGGCCAGGATGATCTCCTTGACCGTCATGCCGTTGCGCCAGGACTCGCTGACCCAGAACTGGACCGCGATGGCGACGACGTAGGCGGCCACGAGGACCCATGCCAGCTGGCCGGCGACCCGGATGAGGTCACCGAGACTGGCGAGGGCGGCGGTGCCGGCCAGGATGGTCAGGACGACGCCTGCGACCATGGCGACGATCTCGCTCTCGATGACGAGCTTGCCCGTCTGGTACTGGTTGGAACCGGCGGACGAAGACATATTGCCTCTCCTTTACGTTCGGAATTGATCTGAACTGCGGACTTGCGGACATGTAGATTCCCCTGTGAAAGCGGGAAAAAAGCAATGAAAGGTGCGCTTGCACTTTTAGCGCGTCATTACCGTTTTTCCACTTTCACAACAGGATATGCATGCGTACACGCCTTATGACGTTCAACCACATCAGGTTCCCTGCAATCTGCATAAAAGGGCGTCTTATACGGATAAACCGAAATAGACTTAAAATATTTTACCATTTTTGGTAGATATTACAAGTTATTATAAGCATTTATAACAAAAAACCGCCTTCCGGCGGGCATACAGTATATGTGGTGTTGCGGGGTGGTCTCGTTTTTAATGACTTTCGTCATAAAAATTGAGACCACCCCTGCGTGAATGAGAGGCTGCAGGAGTTACCCTACGTCAGGTTTCCGTTGCACGGAACAAAGAAAGGTCAACGACCAGGCTGTCGTGTGCGAGAGCCGAAGCTCAAGCGATCAGGAAAGCCCGGGGTCGAGCTTCTTGGCGATCTCGAACATCGTCTCGTCGTAGGCCTCCCGCTTGTCCGTGAGGACGAAGTTGTCACCGTCACGGTCGAGGGTGGCCACCAGAACGGTGATCGCGAACGGACTGTCCGTCGTGATCTCCGGCATGCTGACGACGAGTTCGTTGTTCGAACCCTCCTGCTTCACGCCGCAGACGATGTCGCTGACCGCGGCGAGCACCTTGCTGGGCTGCTGGCCGTCCTCGAGCTCCTCGAAGTTGGTCAGGAACAGCGCGTACTGCACGAGTTCCGCCGGTGACGATGAGAGGTCGATGACCATGTTCTCGTCGTAGCCCGTGTCGGATGTCGCACCGGTGCGGTCGTCGCCCTTGTAGGTCACGTCGCCCTCGACG
>JALQUD010000001.1:26603-53106 GCA_023268595.1 Candidatus Saccharimonadia bacterium | reverse complement strand
GCAACAGGCCCACTCGCTTGGCTCGTCTGACATCCATATCGAGTCGCAGAAGGACTATGTGCGTATCCGGTTCCGTATCGACGGCGTACTACACTCCATCGCCCACCTGAGCTACGAGAAATACCGGATTCTGATATCGGTCATCGCCAGTGCCGGTAACGTCTCGACCGGCGTGGACGAGGCTCAGCAGGGCCACATCGCCCAACACGTCACCATGGCTGACGGCAACGCCGTCGACATCAACCTGCGTCTGGAAACGGTACCGACGGTGAACGGCATGGATATCGTCATGCGTTTGTTCAACATGGAGCAGGACAAGTACGTGCTGGATAAGCTTGACCTGTCGACGACCGAGCGGGCCATCGTCGATGACATCATCAAGAAGCCGAGTGGTCTGGTGCTGGTGGTCGGTCCGACCGGTTCGGGTAAGACGACCACGCTGTACTCCATCCTCAACACACTGAACTCCGAGGAGCGCAAGATCCTGACCATCGAAGATCCGGTGGAATACCAGTTCGAAGGCATCAGCCAGATTCCCGTCCACAGTGCCGAAGGCGGTAACGACGGCAGTTTCGCCGACAAGCTACGTGCTGTGCTGCGTCTTGACCCGGACATCGTCATGGTCGGCGAGATCCGCGACATGGACACGGCCCGGACGGCCCTGCAGGCTTCATTGACCGGACACCTGGTACTCTCCACGTTCCACGCCTCCGGTGCGGCTGCTGCGCTAACGCGTATGATGGACGTCATCGGTCAGAACCCCTTGTTCGTCTCGGCGATCCGTCTGGTAATGGCCCAGCGGCTGGTCCGCCGGTTGGATGATGAGACGAAGATCGCATATGACCCCGACGAGGCGACACTTGAGACGCTGCGCAAGGAACTGGAAGTCATGCCCGAAGGTTTCCAAGCCCCTCCGCTGGACCAGATCAAACTGTACAAGCCCGGTTCGTCGCCGGACAACCCTTACGGCTTCAGGGGTCAGATCCCGGTCCGCGAGCAGTTCCTGATGACCGGTGAAATGCGCAAACTGCTGGAACAGACCAATATCATCATCTCTACCCAGGACATCGAAGAAGCGGCAGGCAAAAGTGGTATGTACACCATGAAGCAGGATGGCATCCGCAAGGTGCTGGCCGGCCTGACCACGCTGGAAGAAGTTTACCGCGTCGTCGGCTGATCCGGCAGCGCCGCCGGCTGGTCCCGGCTGGTCATGGTGGGCATCGGTTGTACAGTGCTTAACAGATGTGCTATACTTGCTTGAACGCAAAAAATAGTGTAATGTAAAAGCTGGCTTATAAAGGGTTTTAACACACCAGCTTATAGAGATTTAGAGCGAGTAGGTAATGCAGTCCATCATCCAGAAATTCAACGAGCAGTTCAAGAAAGGCGCCGTCGTCGACGTCCAGTCCGGCGACACCGTCAAGGTCCACCAGAAAATCCGCGAAGGTAACAAGGAGCGTGTCCAGATCTTCCAGGGTCTGGTTATCCGTACCGACCGCAAGGGTTCGCACAGCAGCCGTATCACGGTCCGTCGTATTGCCAGCGGCGTCGGTGTTGAAAAGAGCTTCATGCTCCACAACCCGCTCGTACTGAAAGTCGAAGTCACCAAGCGCAGCAAGGTCCGCCGTAACTACCTGAGCTACATGCGTGAGCGCACCGGTAAGTCCGCCCGTCTGACCAGCGTTGACTTTGACCGTCACGCCGTCAACGAAGTCCGCGACCTGGCTGCCGAAGCGGAAGCTGCCAAGTTGGCAGAAGAGACCGCCAAGGCAGCAGAGGCCGAGGCTGAAGCCAAGGAAAAGGCTGAAGCTGACAAGATTGAAGCCCGCAAGGCCGAACTCGACGCTCGCAAATAACGGTCTACCTACCGTAACCCGCAATCTCGGAACTCCCGCCCATCTGGCGGGAGTTTTTTGTTGCATTTTAGCAACGCGTCTGTACAGCAACATTACCCGTATCGCGCTAGTACTTGCATCAGAGCGTTTTAGCCAGAAATGAGAATAATAGCCCAAAACCTACAGGCGTAAAAAGTAATGATAACAAAGTAAGTGGCACGGCGACAGCTTTGCCTGCTCGTTTAGCGAGCTCGTCGTTTCCGTCATAGATAAGACCGAGCATACAGAAATTGAAGAAAGATAGAAAAATTTGAAATAGCAGAGTGCATGTTAAAAGGCCAATGCCCCACAAGCCTAAAGCTGTATAGTCTCCATTTTTCGCAGATGGTGAACTCATATAAGCTACAGTGGCAACAATCACGCCGCCGTTAATGGTGACTATTGTTTTCTGAAAGTTCGTATAATGCTTGAGGCGATACATGACTTTGGCGTCGTTTATTGGTTTCTGGTTCATATGATCTATTAAGCACCGAAATGAGCTAGAAGTCTACGTTATGAAGCGAATGCGGTATGCTGGTAGGTGATGATCATAGGACTCGATGAAGTCGGACGCGGCTGCTGGGCCGGACCGTTGGTGGCAGGTGCTGCTGCCTTGCCTGACGGGTTTGCCGTTCCTGCTTCCGCGGATGCCGGTTGGCGACTTGACGACTCCAAAAAACTGAGCGCCCGGCAGCGGGAACGGGCCGCCTATGAACTCGAGCAGGCAAACGCGCCATATGGCCTTGGGTGGGTGACGGCGCAGGAGCTGGACGGATTGGGTATGACCCAGGCGGTCAAGCTGGCGATGACACGGGCATATCAGGCGTTGCCGATTGCGGTGCGCCACCGGGCATCGGACGTCATCATCGATGGGTCGATCAACTATCTATCCGACGTAGTGGGCATATCCGGTAGCCGGGCGGTCGTAAAGGCGGACGGATCGATACCGGCAGTCAGTGTGGCCAGTATCATGGCCAAGGTGGCCCGTGACCGCTATATGCAGGCGGCGGATACCGAGTACCCGGGGTACGGTTTTGCCAAGCATGTCGGCTATGGTACGGCGATCCACCGGGCAGCACTTGCTGCGAACGGGCCGTGCGCGTTACACCGGCGCAGTTTCAAACCCATCGCCACGCTACTGACGTGATATCGTCAGGTTATGGACACGGTATCTATCGGGCGCCGCGCCGAAACGGCGGCCTTACACTACTTACATCGTCAAGGCTATACGCCGATCTGCCGTAATTGGCGGCGCCCGATGTGCGAGATCGATCTGGTGGTCGGCAAGGACCGGACGGTATTCTTCATCGAGGTCAAATACCGCTCGCAACGGCGCCAGGGTGGCGGTTTTGATTATGTTGGACCGGCAAAACTCCACCGTATGCGGCGGGCGGCCGAGCTATGGGTTTCGGTATACCGGTGGCATGGCCGTTATGAGCTGGGCGTGATAGAAATTGGCGGCCCATCATTCGATGTGACCACCATAACGATGCTTAGCTGATGTGGTTCCGGAGCTACGACAGGCCGTAGAAATCGTTGACCTTAGTCAGGTCACGCTCAATCCAGTCAATACGGTTTTCCAGCTCTTCAATACCCATGGTGATGTTCCGGGTCAGCAGTGGCTGGTCTACCATCGGGCTGAAGAAAGCTCGGTATTCATCAAGCCGCTGCCTGGTATTGAAGGCGCTGGCGGCATAGCGGGGGAATGAGTCATACGATTTGTCGCCACCAAACTGCTTTTCAATCCACGGCCATTCATCACGCAACCATTGCCAGGATTGTTCCTGGTTATAGCGGCTGCGCATCAGGTAGACCAACCAGTGGTCTACATCGTGTGGCCGTACCGCTTTGGGGTCTTTCAACCTGGCAAGCAGGAGTGCCCCCTTGAGCGTGTCACGGGTGGAGCTGAGCGCGGCCAGTAACTCCTGCTTGATGGTCGGGTCGGATGTCTCGGACTCCAGCTTCAGCAGGTAGTCAAAGTCGGCTTCTTCGCCATAGCGGACGGCGCAGGTGAATATGATACCCCGTAGTTCCGAGCTCACGACCGAAGAGTCTTTCCGGTAGGCTGCGAACAGGTCGAGTGCCTGCTGCTTTATCTCCGGGTGTTCAGCATAGGCGCCAAGTCCCAGGATCGTGCCGCGCAGCTTGGTGTCCTGGGCTGATTCGCCCTCGCGTTCATCCCAGCCAAGCCGCTCATACTGGGTCGTGATAAGGCTACGTATCTGGGATTTGATGTGGTCTTCCAGCTGTGGTTCGGCATCGATGAACCGTCTGACATCGGCCAAGACTAATGACATGATATCCCAGACCGGTTCAGCGTCTTCCTGGCCATAGTGCTCGAGTAATTCCAGACTGTCGGCGATGCTGGTGCTGCCACTGCGGGCGAGCATGGTGCTATCGCTCAGTAACATCAGGCGTTCACTCTCATTGAGTGTCTTGGTATCGACTAGCCCGGCCAGCCAATTCCGGTGTGCTGCCTGGGCGTACTCCACGACGTAATGTCCGACGGCGCCTTGGTTCACGCGGATGTAATCCTCGTTCTGAGCTTTGAACGAGGTCGAAGCGGTGTCCAGCACCTCCGGTGCGCCCGCATCGGTGGCGAACAGCGGCACCGGCCAGATACGGTCGGCGTCAGCTTTGGAGTTGTCGAGCAGTAGGTGCCGTTGCTCGACCGTCACCGAACCATCGTTCTGGTCGACACGTAGCAACGGGAAGCCTGACTGCTTCAGCCATGGATCCATGAAGGCGCCGACATCTTTGCCACTGGCCTGGCTGAGCGCTGCCCAAAGGTCGTCGCCGGTGGTGTTGCCATACGCGTGCTTGTCGAAGTAGGCTTTGAGGCCCTTGCGGAAATCATCGTCACCGATATAGGTACGGAGCATATTGATCAGCCGGCCACCCTTGGCATAGACGATTGATGGATCGAACAGCGTGCTGATCTCATCGGGATGCTTGACCTCGGTCTTGATGGACTGGACACCGGCGATACTGTCACGGCGGAAGGCAGATAGGCCTTCACCGGCGGTGAAGCTGTTAAAGACATGCCAGTCGGGAAACAGGGCGTCGACACCGACATATTCCATGACGTTGGCGAAACTTTCGTTTAGCCACAGATCGTCCCACCATTTCATGGTGACCAGATTACCGAACCATTGGTGCGATAACTCGTGGCAGATGACCGTGGCGATCAGTTCGCGGGTGCTTTGGCCGGCGCTGGCCGGGTCGGCCAATATGAATGGTTCGCGGTAGGTTACTAATCCCCAATTCTCCATGGCTGCCGATGAAAAGTCCGGGATTGCTACCATATCGCATTTGGGCAGTGGGTACGGGACGCCATAGTATTCGTTGAAGAATTCGATGCAGCGGCGGGTGGTCTCCAGTGCGAAATCGAGTGCCTCGGGACGGTGGTTGAGCGTGGCATAGACGCTGACCGATACGCCATCTTTGGTCTTGGTGGTCTTGTGCTGCATCTCGCCAATCGCGAAGGCCAACAGATAGGTCGACATCCGTGGCGTCGTCTGGAAAACGCTGACCAGCCTGTCGTCTTCGACTTCCTGTGAGACGGCGGGCATGTTGCTGATGACGGTCTCATCGGCTGCCGTGACCAGCGTCAGGTCGATGGTGGCCTTGGCTTCAGGCTCATCTATACACGGGAAAGCTTCACGGGCGTGGTGGCTCTCGAACTGCGTGGAGATGAGTACCAGATCTTTGCCATCGCGTGTGTAGCGGCTCTTATAGATCCCGTGCATGCTGTCCTGGACCTTGGACTCGAAGTCCAGGCTGATCGTGTAATCCCCGGGGTAGAGCATGGTTTCGGTGTGCAGGCGGATCTCGTTAAGTGTCTCCTGGGTATTGATGCGGCTGATCTCGACGCTGACGTCACCAAGTTTCTTATCGTGCTTGGTGATGGTCGCGGCCAGCACCGTGATACCGAGCCCGTGGAAAGTCATGCGGCTACTCGGTTTGCCGACGCGCTTACCTCGTATGGTTACCGAGCCGCGGGCGATACCGCTGGTGGCATCGGGCTCGAGCCGGAGGTCGTAGTGTTCTGGTTGGAAGGAGTTGTATAGACGGGTGACTGCTTTGCTCATATCTGAACATTGTAACAGCACCATGGATGATCATTTGTGGAGTATTTCACAAGCCGTGACGTGCGGTTCACATTCGTAACGTCAGCGTACCTTCATCCTCGGTTCATATTGCTACGGATGGTGATGGCTGGTATAATGGGCTTTAGCGAGTCGGCCGGAAGGTCGGCTTTTTTCGTACCGGAATGAATATTCGAAATCTGAAAGGAACAACAAGGTAAACATATGGATCTGGATATCAAACAGCTGGCCGTCGCCGTCAAAGCGATCGCCGAAGAGAAGAACCTGCCCGAAGACATGGTCAAGGAGATCGTCGAGCAAGCTCTAGCTGCCGCCTATCGCCGTGACTATGGTGAGCGTGAGCAAGAAGTACGAGTGACCATGAACCTCAACAGCGGTGAAGTCGATGCCTACATCTCCAAAGAAGTCGTCGAGGTCGTCGGTGATGAAGCCTACGAACTGAGCTTGCAGCAAGCACAGGTCATGAAAAAGGACGCCGTCATCGGTGACATGATCGAGGTTCATGAGAAGGTCGAATCCTTTGGCCGCGTGGCAGCCCAGACCGCCAAGCAGGTCATCCTGCAGCGTTTACGCGAAGCCGAGCGTGAGATCGTCCTGAATGAGTACGAGGACAAGATTGGTACCGTCATCAATGCAACGGTTGCCCGCGTAGAGAGCAACATCGTCCGCATTGACCTGGGTCGCGCCCAGGGTATCATGCCGCGCAGCGAGCAGATCCAAGGCGAGCGGTACTATCCTGGCCAGCGTCTTAAGGTCTACCTCAAGGACGTCGAGCGTGACTTCCGCGGCCCACAGCTGGTCGTCAGCCGTGGCAACGCCCAATTCATGGAATGGCTATTCCGCGCTGAAGTGCCTGAAATGGAGAGCGGTGCCGTCGAAATCAAGGGCCTGGCCCGTGAAGCCGGTGTGCGCAGCAAGATCGCCGTCGCCAGCAACATCCAGGGTGTCGACCCGGTCGGTACCTTCGTCGGTGGTCACGGTACCCGTGTCAACGCTGTCATGAGCGAAGTTGGCGAACAGGAAAAGATTGATATCGTCGTCTGGGATGAGAATCCGGCGGCCTACATCGTCAACGCGCTGAGCCCGACCAAGGTCGGCCACGTCGACATCGACACCGCTGCCACCAAAGCCAAGGTCTTCGTCCCTGAAGACCAGCTCAGCATCGCCATCGGCCGCAGCGGTCAGAACGTCCGTCTGGCCAGTAAGCTGACCGGCTACGAGATTGACATCGAAGCCGAGCGCGAGGCCGCTCCGGCCAAGGAAGCGACTGCCGAGACCAAGCCGGTGGTCCAGAAGCTGAAGAAGAAGTCCGAACTGGAAAACAACCTGCTCTCAGCCATCGAAGAACACGGCGAATAGCCCAGCTGACGGCAGCCGGTTTTAGCTTCCGGTAATCTGGTACCAAGCTCTGTACGTTAGACAGTTAGCACTCTTGACTTGAGAGTGCTAACTGCTATTATTGATATAGGACAATAAAACTGTCTTGCGGCCTAACGGAGTCCAAGCCGCCTGTGCGAACGGCAAATAGCACACTCGTAAGAAATCACACAGCCAATCTCCGGTGAAAGGTGGAATTATAACAATGATGCAAGACAATAGCTTCCAAGACTTTCTTAATCATCTGACCAACAACGCGCTTAATAGCCTCAAGCACGCCGATGCCATCGCGCGTAGTTTCGGCAGCCCATACGTAGGCACCGAACATCTGCTTCTGGGTGTGTTGGCGCAGGATAGCAGCATGGGCGCGAAAATCCTGGAAGGTGCCGGCGTGACCCTGGAGCGCGCCCGGACCGCGCTGAACCTTTCCCCTAAGTCGATGGTCATCAACATGGGTGCCAAGGGTCTGAGCGAGACCGCCAAACTGACGCTGAAGATGGCTTATGACACTGCCCAGGACTACGCCCAGGAATTCTGTGGCACCGAACACATCTTATACAGCATCCTGAGCCAGAAGAACGCCCGCGCGACGGTACTGCTACGCGACATGCGTATCGATGTCGACTCATTGATGGGCGAGTTGGAGAACTTCCTCAATCAGCAGCAATACGATGAAAGCGGTAGCAACGAAGACGGAGCACGCCGTACCGCCACCAAGAATAAGCGTAAGACGGCTTTGGATTTCTTTGGGACCGATATGACCGCCCAGGCCCGTAATGGCAAGCTGGACCCGGTGGTGGGCCGCGAAGCCCAGATCCGCCGCGTCGTGACCATACTGAACCGCCGCACCAAGAACAATCCGGTGCTGATCGGTGAGCCTGGAGTCGGTAAGACGGCTATCGTCGAGGGCCTGGCCCAGCGCATCATCGCCGAAGATGTGCCTGATATGTTGCTTGATAAGCGCATCGTCATGCTCGACTTGGCCGGCATGATCGCCGGTACCAAGTACCGTGGTGAATTCGAGGAACGCCTGAAGAAAGTCATGGCTGAACTTGAGAAGGATCGTAACACTATCGTCTTCATCGATGAGATGCACTTGATCGTCGGAGCCGGTGCCGCCGAGGGAGCGATGGACGCGGGTAATATCCTCAAGCCGGCGTTGGCCCGTGGTAAGATCCAGGTCATCGGGGCCACCACGACTGCCGAGTACACCAAGCATATCGAGAAGGATGCCGCTTTGGAGCGCCGTTTCCAGCCGGTGCAGGTCCCCGAGACGAGTGTTCCTGAGACGATTGCCATCCTTCGTGGACTGCGTAAGCATTACGAAGAGTTCCATGGCGTCGAAATCAGCGACGAGGTGTTGGAAGATACTGTCAATCTCGCCAAACGCTATATCAGTGACCGGTTCATGCCCGACAAAGCCATCGACCTTCTGGATGAGACGGCTGCACACCTACGGGTCGACAAAGGTAAGACGTCGTCCGAAGTACGCAAGCTTCAGAAAGAACAGAAGCTTGTCAACGGCCGTATCGAAGACGCCGTCGATAATGAGGATTACGAGAAGGCTGCCCGTGAGAAGCAGCGCGCCAGCCAGATCGCCGAAGAGCTTGAAAAACTTAGTGCCACCGAGAAGTCAGCCAAGCGTCTGACCGTCACCAGCGACGACATAGCCCGGGTCGTATCGCGTATGACCGGCGTGCCGGCAACCAAAGTCATCAGCGCTGAAGCGAAATCGCTGCTACAGCTTGAGAAGACGCTTGGTAAGCATGTCATAGGCCAGGGCGAAGCCGTCGAGGCTGTCGCACGGGCTATCCGTCGCAACCGTTCCGGCATCGGCAGTGAGAAACGTCCGGTCGGTTCATTCATCTTCTTGGGCCCGACTGGTGTCGGTAAGACCGAGCTGGCCCGTGTGCTGGCCCGTGAGTTCTACGGCTCCGAGAATGCCTTAGTCAAGATAGACATGTCTGAATTCGGCGAACACCATAATGTCTCACGCTTAGTGGGAGCCCCTGCCGGGTACGTCGGCTACGATGAAGGTGGCCAGCTGACCGACAAGATCAGGCGCCAGCCATACAGTTTGGTACTGTTCGATGAGATCGAGAAGGCCCACCCCGATGTCTTCAACATGCTCCTGCAGCTGTTGGAGGACGGATATCTGACTGATGCCAAGGGCCGTCGGATCGATTTTACGAACACCGTGGTCATCATGACCAGCAATATCGGCGCTGATAAGCTGCAAAAGGAAGTCAGCCTTGGCTTCCAGGCGGATTCGCCCGGTGACCTCGATGACCTTGACGCGCTACACGAGCGCAACAAGGACAAGGTGCTTGACGCGCTGAAGAAGACGATGCGTCCGGAACTGCTTAACCGCATCGACAAGGTCGTGGTCTTCCGTGGACTGACCAAGAAGGATATCTACCGGATCATTGACCTGCAGATTGACGAGCTTCGCCAGCGCCTGCAGAAACAAGGCCTTGGTATCCATGTCACCAGCCAGACGAAGCAGTACCTGCTTGACCATGGTTACGATGCCAAGAACGGTGTCCGACCGTTGCGCCGTCTGATCCAGGACACGATTGAGGACCAAGTTGCCGAGTCGTTACTGAGTGACCAGTACTCCAAGGGTGAGATCATCAAGGTCTCGGCCCGCAATGGCGAATTGGCTTACACTACCGTCACGGAGTAGTCTGCGCGGTAGCGCTTACGCTATACTATTAGCATGATATTGCGCCGGTTCCGTCACATTGCCGGACTGACCATTTTCTTCGCGTTAGTGGGGGTGGGCGGTTGGATTCTCGCCCACCCGTACGCGATTCCGGATTGGCTTAGATTGCGCGGGTATACGCCACCGCGTGTCGTCAACGATCTGGCCGGCGATACGACCATGACCGATACGGCGCGTCATCTGTTTTTCATCAACCGTCCGCAGGTCGAGAACAAAACGACGTTCGCCAAGGCCTGTCCGCAAGCCAGCGAGCAGACGATCGTCATCGGCTGTTATATCGGTGGGCAGCGTGGCATACATATATTGCTCGTGGAAGACGACCGTTTGGCGGGAATCGAGCAAGTAACCGCGGCCCATGAGATGCTGCATGCGGCTTATGAGCGTCTTTCGTCGTCCGAGCGCGCCCGCGTCGATGCCATGCTGCAGGATTATGCCGATAACGGGCTGAAGGATGAGCGCATCAGGGGTGTATTGAAGGGCTATGAGACTTCAGAGCCTGGCCAGCAGCACAACGAGATGCATTCCATTTTCGGGACGGAAGTGACACAGCTGCCATCCGAACTCGAATCATACTATGCGCGCTATTTCATCGACCGTGGACGCGTAGCTGGTTACGCGGCCAAGTATCAGGCAGCCTTTACGTCACGGCAGAGCACGGTGCGTAACTACGATGACCAGTTAGCGAAGCTCGGATCGCAGATCAAGCAGAATACTGCTACGCTTGAGCAACAGGATCGTCAGATAGGTAACCGGCGCCAGGAGCTTGAATCGTACCGGGCCAGTGGCAGCATCGAGGCATACAATGCCGGTGTGGAACCATTCAACGGGCTTATAGCCCGGTACAATAGTCTGCTCGGGGAGACCCGGCAATTGATAGATCGCTATAATGCGATCGTGGCCCAGCGCAACGAGATTGCTTCGCAGACGGAAGAGCTTCAGCAGGCTATCAGCACGCAAAGTCTGCCTTCGCAGCAATAACACCGGGCCGTGGGTGCTATCATTGGGTATTGATGTCATCGGGGGACGAAGGAGAGTATAGGTATGGCAAAGAAACAGACAGTGCGCTACGCGTGCGCCGAGTGCGGTGCGATAACGGCCGCCTGGGCGGGCAGGTGCCCGCAATGTGGCGAATGGAATACGCTTCAGGAAGAAGTTACCGTTCCGGTCGCGGCAGTCTCGGCAGGAGCGGCGGCATCGCAGGGAAGGGAGTTGCGCGTCGAATCGGTCGAAGCCGTAGCGAACCAGGGCCAGGAACGCATGTCCACCGACATACCGGATGTGGACACGGTGCTTGGCGGTGGAATCGTGCCAGGTAGCGTCATCCTGCTGGCCGGTCAACCGGGAATCGGCAAGAGCACCTTATTATTACAGCTGACCGCACAAGTGGCCCGGACTGAATCGGTCCTGTATATCAGCGCCGAGGAATCGGCCCAGCAGGTCGGTATGCGTGCTGCACGGCTTGGTGCGGACACGGCGGCCGGATCAAAACTACAAGTCGCTACCAGTACTTCGGCGGAAGATGTCGCCGCTACGGTGCTTCAGGGAGGATATCGCCTGGTCATCGTCGACTCGATCCAGACGGTCGGCAGTGCCAACGTATCGTCAGCCCCCGGCAGTGTCTCGCAGATAACCAACAGTACTACTATCCTGATGCAGGCCGCCAAGCTGAGCGGTACCGCCATGATCATCGTCGGCCATGTCACCAAGGAAGGCTCGATTGCCGGACCGAAGGTCCTGGAACATGTCGTTGATGTCGTGTTGCAATTGGAAGGTGACCGGTATGGCGGCTTCAAGGTACTACGGGCAGTCAAGAACCGCTTTGGCTCGACCAGCGAAGCCGGCATCTTCGAGATGATAGACAATGGCCTGCGCGCCGTTGACAACCCGTCAGCCGCATTATTGGCGGAGCGCCAGGTCAGCGACGGCTCGATCGTGCTGGCGACTCTGGAGGGCACGCGCCCGATCCTGGTGGAAGTCCAGGCCTTGGTCAATAAGTCGGCTTATGGCTATCCCAAGCGGACGGCCAGTGGCTTCGACCTGAACCGTCTGAATCTGCTGGTAGCCGTACTGGAGCGCCGCACCAAGCTTGATTTGTCGGAGTCGGATGTCTACATCAATATCGTCGGCGGTATCCGCATCCAGGAGCCTGCGGCCGATCTGGCAGTATGTCTGGCGATCGGTTCGGCGGCCCGAGGTATGCAACTGAAGGATGATGTGGTGGTATTCGGGGAGGTCGGTCTGTCGGGCGAAATCCGTCATGTGCCCTTCATCGAACGCCGGCTGGCAGAAGCTTCGAAGCTTGGCTTTGCTAAGGCTATCGGCCCCAAAGTACGTACCGGTAGCCAACCTGCCGAATTGGATGGCGTGCCGGACATCCGCGGCGCTCTGAACCGCTATCTATCCAAAGACTAGGCTTGCTACGGGCAGGTAATGAAAAGGAGCCGCATCTGGCTCCTTTTTCATTGGTTGGTTAGATGGGCGCTACCGGTTGCGCCCACCACCGCCGAACGGATTTGGTATGTTGGGCGTGTTACCCGTCGTTGGCCTGTTGCTGTCGTTATTGCCGTTGCCGCCACCGCTATCAAGCGTGATGCTCTGACTGGCGTCACCCGCGTACAACACACTGTCGGTGATCGTTGCCGTCACGGTAGCCGCACCGCTTCCGCTTGGCTGATAGGTCGCCGAGAATGTCTGGGGTGAACCTCCCGAACCGATATCGAAGCTCTTGAGTTCCGTGCCATTGACGGAGACGGTCAGCTTACCGTTGAAGCGGCTGCCTCCACCAAGCGGATGTGTTCCTTGGGTGACCGTGGCGGTGATGGTACAGCCGCTGCTGTCGCAGACATTGGTCTGATTGCCGCCGTTAGCCGAAGCCACCGTCAGGTTGACCGTCGGTTTGGCGTCGCCACAGTTGTGGATATCATCTTTGGCGGTCGTGTTGGCGGCGGCACCACCATTGACGAACTGGTCTACAGAGAAGGTGTTGGCGTTACTGTTGCCAACGGTCTGCTTGGCGGCATCCGGCGTACAGTCGGTGGCCAGCTTGCCGCTGACCCGGTCAATGACGGCCGAACCGGTGTTGGTGTTCTTGGCGCTGTACCATGAAGGGAAGATGTCGGTACTTGAGCTTGGTATGCTTTCGCCGAGCGAGGACAGCTTGCTGCGTATGACGTACGCCGGCAACGTCTTCATGCCTTGCGGTGCCTGCCAGTTCTCAGCTTTACCTATCTTGTCGTGGGCGGCTTCCATCCAGTTACGGGTGATAGGCGCGGTCATGCGCTCCATGCTGCCGGTCATGGCTTTGGTGCGGGTGTGGTAACCGACCCAGGTGACCGCAGCATAGCGGCTCGACCAGCTGGCCATCAGACCGTCGTAGGCGTCGTTCGTGGTACCGGTCTTGATACCGAACTTCCAACCCTTGTAGTTGTGGAAGTAGCAGGGACCGGAGCAATTGTTGAGACCGTTCAGGTAGCTGGCTTTCTGGTCTGAAGCCATGTCGTTGACGATGTAGGCTGAGTCAGGACGGACGACTTGCTTGGCTTCGCGCTTCTTCAGCTCGACCTTCTTGCCCTTGGAGTCGGTGATGCTGTGGATGTAGGTGCGTGGCATGGCCGAACCAAGGCGTGCCAAACTGGCAATACCGTTGACGTGGTCGTCCAGGTGCAAGTAGGCACCGTCACCAATGGCGGATGAACCATAGCACTGGGACTGGTCGGTGCTGTCGTTAGCACTGAAGACATCTGTTCCAGGGGCATAACACTTGTAAGCGTTCTCCTTGGCCATCAGACCGTTGGCGATGCCAATCGTCTTGTCGGTGCCGACCGTGAGCATAGCCTTGACCGCAGGAACGTTACGGGAGCCGCCAAGCGCGTAGCGCAAGGTGACCGGGCCGGGGAAGCGGAAATCGTAATCGTGCAGACAGTTGCCGCCATCCTTCGGTAGTTGCTTGTTGGTACATGGGTAACCTGGTAGCTCACCCTTTTGGTCATAGAGCACCGAACCGGCACCGACGTTAGTGCTCTTATCGATCATGGAGACATAGTCATATGGCTTGAATGTCGAACCTGGGGATACCTGGACCGAATGTGCGAAGTTCAGCTTGCCAAAGTCCTCGTTATCGAAGTCGGCGCCACCGACGGCTGATACGATTTCTCCGGTCTTGACGTCTTCGGCCACGAAGGCGGCACTGTCACCACCCTGACGTTTGACCTGTGGCATGCCGGCTTTGACCTGTTCCTCGGCCTCATTCTGCAGATCGAGGTCCAATGCCGTGTTGACCTTCCAACCGCCGAGCTTGGTCGATTCGCTCAGGTAGGTGCTCTCAAGTTCGCTCTTGGCTGCCAACACGTAGTATGGAGCTTTGATGTTGGAGTACTTAGGTTGAAGTGGTTGGACACGGTCGGCGACATCGTCCTTCTTGGCTTCTTCGGCCTGGGACTTGGTGATGTAGCCCTGTTCGACCATCCGGTCCAGGACGTAATGCTGGCGGCCGACCAGCTTGCCCTTGTCGAAGTTAGGGCTGAACGGGTAGTACGTGTCCGGTGACTGAGGTATGGACGAGAGGAATGCCGCCTCAGCGATCGTCAGATCCTTGGCGTCCTTATTGAAGAAATCCTTCGAGGCGCTTTGTACACCGACTTCGATGCCGCCGTATGGCGCCATGTTCAGGTAACCGGTCAGGATGTCGTCCTTGGAATATGAGCGCTCCATCTCGACCGCCAGGATCAATTCTTTGATCTTGCGTGTGATGGTCCGGTCGTTGGTCCAGTTACCGTTCAGTTTGACCAGCTGCTGGGTGATGGTCGAGCCGCCCTGGATCGGTTGGCCCTGGTTGGTGATGTCGTGGACTGCGGCACGCATGATGCCTCGCACGTTGAAGGCGCCCTGCTTATAGAAGTCCTTGTCCTCGATGGCCACGGTGGCTTGCTTCATGTAGTCACTGATCTTGTCGTGGGTGACCGGTATGCGTTTGACGGCATTGTAGTCCTGCCACAGAACCGTCTGGCCGGTGCGATCGTAGTAGGTGACGCTACCATCGGTGTTGCTCTCGACGTCGGACACCTTCGGCAGGTCCTTGCGGAAGAACGCGAACAGGCCGACGAGCAGCAAGAAACAGACCACGATGCCGACACCGGTGATCTTGAGGGCCATGATGGCTCCCTCGCGGCTGAACCAGTACTGCACCACGCGCTTGGGGTGGAGTGAGTACATGACACGTTTGAATTTGTTGTTTGGTAGCGCGCTCAGGCGAGCGGCGCGTTGGCGTGCCAGGGCGTCCTTGTGGGCGCGTCGCCGGTCCGAGAAGCTCTGGTTCAGTTTTATCTCGGTGCCGCTTTTGGTCGTATACACGTTGTTCGACGCCCTGCCGCGCGGCCGGCGGGGAGCTTGTCCATTACTCGCATTCATACGGTATGAGCGTTCCTCTCATGCTTCATTTCGTTCGCTCCAATTATACCAAACAAGGCTGGCCGCACCATATTGACAATCGCCGCTATTAAGCTGTTATACAGTATCTACTGAGGTAGCCAAGCGCTGTGGGCTCAGTTATAATCGTCGTACAGAAAGGCATCAACTTATGACATTATCCGAAGACCTCCGTTGGCGCGGTCTGATCAAAGACAAGACGTTCCAAGATGACTGGACACACCCCGGACATTCTATCTTGGCGCGGATGCCGGCTCCGCCGATAGTCTGACCATCGGCAACCTGGCTATCTTCCTGGTGGCACGTCGACTGGCGCAAGCTGGTTGGCGGCCGGTGTTATTAATGGGTGGCGCTACCAGCCTCATCGGCGACCCGGGTGGCAAGGACGAAGAGCGCGACCTGAAGGGAGCCGAGGAAGTCGAAGCTAATATCCAGGGCATCCAGACTCAGGTCTCCTCGCTGTTCGAGGGGCGTGAATTCACGCTCGTCAATAACTACGAGTGGTTCAAAGATATCGGATTCCTGGAGTTCCTTCGTGATGTCGGCAAGCACTTCAGCATGACCGAACTGGTGGGGCGCGATTACATCCAAGCCCGCATGGGTGAAGGTGGCAGCGGCATCAGTTACGCCGAGTTCAGTTATAGCCTGATCCAAGGCTACGACTACTACCATCTGTATAAGCATCACGATGTGACATTGCAGATAGGCGGATCCGACCAATGGGGCAATATGCTGTCCGGTGCACCTCTGATACGTAAGAAGGAGGCCTTGGAAGGCCGTGAGGCCGAGGTCCATGCCTTCAGCATGCCGCTGGTGATCAATAAGACGACCGGCAAGAAGTTCGGTAAGAGCGAGGGTGGTGCCGTCTGGCTGGACCAGTCCCGGACCAGTCCGACGCAGTTTTACCAGTTCTGGATCAACTGTGACGATGAGGGCGTCGAGGACTACCTGAAAATCTACACCATGCTATCAAAGCAGGAGATCGAAGCCGTCATAGCCGAACATCGCCTGCAGCCACGGGAGCGGATCGCCCAGAGCCGGCTGGCACTCGAAGTGACGCAGTTGGTACACGGTACTGAGGCGGCCGAGAATGCCCAGGCGGTCACCGGACTGCTCACCGGCATCGTAGCTATCGGCGAAGCGGATGACGCGGTGCTTGATATATTCCGCTCGGAGCAGCCGTCGTACACAGCTGCCGTGGGCGACAGTATCCTGACGGCATTGACCGAGACAGGACTGGCTACCTCCAGTACGGAAGCCCGGCGCCTACTCAAGGATAACGCCATCAGCATCAATGGGGCCAAAGTGATGCGCGAAGCATTCCAGGCTACCGATTTCGCGTCGGGCAGGCTACTGCTACGCAAAGGCAAGAAATTCAAGGATACGGCTTTGATCGAATCCGCTTGAAAGCTTGCTATACTGGAACACGATAACAATATGAAAGCGAATATGGCTACAAACATGGCTAGTGCGAAGAATCAGAACAAAAAGAATGGCGGCGATGCGACGGCGACGTCGATTACCGCCGACCAGTATAACGACCCGAATCATAATTATCTGCATTACTGGGATGGGCGTGACTACGAGAACCAGGCAGAGATCGTGGCGATCCGCCGTTTGATAGGCACCAAGCATTTCCATCACGCCGTGGACATCGGTGGCGGGTATGGCCGGTTGTGCGTGTTGCTTGAAGAATACGCCGACAAGGTGACCCTGGCCGAACCGAGCCAACAGCAGCTTGATATCGCTGCCGACTACCTCAAGAACCATCCGAATGTCGACCGCAAGCTGATGCAGGTTGAAAAACTTGATTTTGCCGATGCCAGCGTCGACCTATTCACGATGATCCGCGTCATGCACCATTTGCCGGATCCCAGCAAGCCGTTCGCCGAATTGGCGCGGACCTTGGCCGATGATGGTTATATCATCCTTGAGATGGCTAACTATACTCATTTCCGCAACCGCGTGAAGCACGTTTTGAAGGGCAAGAAACTGCCGACCGAACCGGTTGATATCCGTTCGGCTGAACACCGCACCGAAGACGAGATACCCTTCGTCAACCACAATCCTAAGACGGTCATCCGCCAATTGGCCCACGCCGGACTTCGGGTCGAACGGACGCTGTCGGTATCTAACTTACGTAGTCCTGGCCTCAAGAAGGTGATGCCACAGAAATTGATGGTATCCATCGAGAAGGCGTTGCAGGAACCGCTGGCCGGCTCACATTTCGGCCCTAGCGTCTTCTTCTTGGTCCGTAAAGCCAAATAAGCCTGCAGCATAATCCAGGTTCCGGTTTCCAAGCCTCCGGAACGATAAAGCCCGCCCGCAGAAGGTGGGCTTTATCGTATACTGGTATTCGACATGGGGCTAGACGAACCGATCACATATCTTAAGGGCGTTGGCCCCGAGCTTGCCAAGAAGTACGCCAAGCTGGGTATCCGTACCATTCGCGACCTGATAGATACCATACCCCGGCGGTATGATGATTATTCGCAGCACACCATGGTAAAGGACCTTGAGCCAGGTGCTGTCACGCTCAAAGCTTCTATCATCTCCGTCAAAGGTCACTACGTCAGACGTGGCATGCACATTACCGAGGCCATTGCCGACGACGGTACCGGTGAGGTCCGGCTGGTCTGGTTCAACCAATCATATCGGGCACAATCGCTTAAGCGGGAGCAGGAATACTTCATCTCCGGCACATTCGGCCGTCAGCGCCAACGGTTCGTCATCTCCAATCCCAATATGGAACTTGTCAGTGATTTTCCGGTCAGTACGGCTCGTATCATACCGGTATACCGCGAAACCAAAGGCCTGAATTCCAAACAGATCAGGACTGCGCTGTCACAGGTCATACCTCAGATGCGCCAATTCCCCGAGACACTACCCGGCTGGATCATCAAGGATTACAAGCTTCCGGGCTATGCCGAATCATTGGAGAACCTGCATTTTCCGGCCGATGCCGATAGTCTGGCCACGGCTCGCAAGCGCCTAGGGTTCGAAGAGGTATTCCAGATGATACTGGCCAGCTTGCTGATAAAGGCGGAGATAAAGTCGGAGCAAGCGCCGGTAGTGCCATTCGACGAAGAACTGGCAAAGCGTTTCGTCAACCATCTGCCGTTCTCGCTGACAGATGGCCAACGGGCTTCCGTCTGGCAGATTTATCAGGACATGGAGCGTGGTGAGCCGATGAACCGGCTGGTCGAAGGCGACGTCGGCTCGGGCAAGACGCTCGTGGCCGCCATGGCGGCATTGATGGTGCTACGGCAGGGGCATCAGGTAGCTTTCATGGCCCCCACCGAGCTGCTGGCCAGACAGCACGCCGAAGGCCTGTACAAGGCCCTGGAGCCGATCGGATTCGAATCATACGTCGGTCTGCTGGTGGGCGGCTTGAAGCCGGAACAGAAGCGCCGCGCCCAGGCAGGTATCGCTGCCGGCGACATCCGGTTGGTCGTCGGTACGCATGCGCTGATCCAGGAGGCAGTGGACATGCGTAATCTGGAATTGATCGTCATAGATGAGCAGCATCGTTTTGGTGTTAACCAGCGTAAGACGCTGATGGCCAAAGCTGGCCACATGCCGCATGTCCTGAGCCTGACCGCAACGCCGATACCCCGCAGCCTGGCACTGACGTTGTATGGTGAACTTGATGTTTCGATCCTTGACGAAAAGCCGGCTGGCCGGCAACCGATCATCACCCGCATCTGTTCACCGAACAGCCGTGAAGCACTCAATACCGATATACGGCAGGAACTTGACGCCGGGCGCCAGATGTTCGTGGTCTGTCCGCTGATATCGGATTCGGCGACGCTGGATCTCAATTCCGCTGAGAAGATCTATGAACAATTCAATACCCAGGATTTCAAGCAGTACCGGGTGGGACTGCTCCACGGCAAGATGAAGGCCGATGAGAAGAATACTATCATGCAACGCTTTGTCGCCCACGAGATAGACATACTGGTCAGTACGACGGTGATCGAGGTCGGCGTCGACGTTCCGAACGCCAGTATCATGCTGATCGAAGGGGCTGAACGGTTCGGTCTGGCTCAGGCGCACCAGCTACGGGGACGGGTCGGCCGTGGCGGGTACCAGGGGTATTGCTATCTGATGATGAGCGACTCCAAGGCGCCAAGCCAGCGTCTGCGGGCGTTGGAACAGTCTTCGGATGGCTTCAAACTAGCAGAGCTTGATCTGGAACTCCGCGGTCCCGGCGCGATATACGGCCAGGCCCAGCACGGTGCCTTGGACCTGCGGATCGCACAGCTATCCGACGGTAAACTACTGGCCGCCGCCCGACAAGCCGCCGAGCGATTTATCAGCCAGGGCGAAGATTTGGTACAATATACGGTATTGAACCAGCACATCGCCCGCCTTCAGGCGGTCATCAACCTCAATTAACCGTGCTAGGGAGAGGAATATGTATTCCGGAACCACGCTGACCGCAATGTCCGGCAGGCTGGTCGGTGCCCATCAGAAGATCGACCGGGTTTCACGCCGGCATCTGATGACATTGATCAGATCTAACAAAGCCGGTACGGGCCCGTCTGTTCGTTTCCCAGCCATCCGCTCGATATTGCACTTCGAGGGGCGCAATGGCCCTGATGGTATCAAACGCAAAAGTCCGGCCCAGGACGAGCCGTGGCACTACCTCAGCCCCTTCGACGAGGATGACACCCAGTTGGTCAACCTGATACAGGACCACTACGATAACCTGGTCAGGGCTTTGGCGGCCGACGACATGGTGGTCGCATCGTTCGAAGCGGCCTGGTTGTCGCATGCCGTCGTCGATGGCCTGACGCCGGCGCACCATTATCCATACGAGGAAAAACTTGATGAGCTGCGCGGTGGCCGCGGCAAAGAATCGCGGGTGACATTCAAAGAGAAGGTCGTCATGCCAGGCTCAAACCGGCGTGAGGTGCTGAGCAATAACTGGAAGATGTGGGGCAGCAAAGGTCTGCTGACGACCCACTTCGCCTTCGAATGGGGCGTATCGTCCATCATGTTGCCGATGCGGCTGGCTAAGAACACGTTTCCGCTCGAGGCGGACATTGAGGCGGTCCGGACGATGTCGGCCAGCGATTTCTTCATCCGTAACGCCAAAGAGGTCGCCGCATTGGGAATCTATGACGATTTCATCGACCATGGCTGGACCTCTAAAATGGCCCGCACGGTGCGACGCCAGCTTGTGCCGACCTTGATACGCACGGTGTCGTTGCTATGGTACCGTGCCAGGCTCGAGGCAGACGGACAATTGACGGCCCCATCCGGTGGTGGCACACGCAAGAGTGGCAACCGCTAATGCGCGTCGTGGCCGGAGACCTGGGCGGACGGACGTTCGATAGTCCCCGTACCAATCGGACACACCCGATGAGCGAGCGCATCCGTGGCGCGATCTTTTCCGTCCTGGGTGACATAACCGGCCTGACGGTGCTTGATGCGTTCTCTGGCAGCGGTGCGCTCGGCATCGAAGCGGTCAGTCGCGGTGCGGCTTCGGTCGTCTCGATAGAGAATGACCCGTCAGCGCAGCGGGCAATCAAGGACAACATCCGGCGCTTGGATATCGGCCGTACCATGCGGCTTATCAGGGCCGGTCTGTATGGCTGGAGCCAGAACAACCCGGATTCTCAATTCGATCTGGTACTGGCAGACCCGCCGTTCGATGAGTTGCAGATGTTGACACTCCAGGCACTAGCCAAGCACGTCAACGAAGGAGGTCTCCTGGTATTGTGTTGGCCGGGTGCCGAACGGTTACCGGACATCAAAGGTATCAACCTGATCGAAACTAAGACGTATGGTGATGCACAGGTCGGGTTTTACCGGCGTCAGGCTGATTAGCGGTCGGGTGTCGCCCGCAGGGCCTTTGCTCCGGCCCGAGTATCGGAAGTTATCTCTTGATAGCGTAAGGCAGGCAGGAAGACATATACGATACTCAGCAGCGATGCTACAGCCGCACCATATACCGGGATCAGATTGGCTGCGGCGTACATGAGCCCGGCGACTAGCGCCAGACAGAACAGCATGCTCCAGACGGCGCGTCGAGCAGGTCGTGAAGCCTGCGAACTCCGTACCATCGCCTCCCTGACGCCAAGGTTCTCGTCGATGGCGAAGTATCCGGCCAGGAAATAGCGGCGTAAGAATATCAACCCCGGCACGATGAACAACGCCAAGCCTGCCAGTACCGTCAGCCCGATGGTCAACCCCACCAATAGAAGACTCCAGGTATACCGCAGGCCGTAGCGGTACGACTCCATGATTCCGGCCGGATTGCCGCCCAGCACCCTGAGCACGTAATAGTATGATGGCGCTAAGCCAAGCAGGGACCACACTGCCGCCACGAGGCGCACGATGAGTCCGGTCACCTCGGTAGGATCCGTGGTGGTCAGGCTGTCGGTCCCGGCCATGACCGTACCGAGCTGGGCAAGCAGGCCGGGTATGGCTACCATCACCAGCAAAGGCGCTCCGTATAGCCGTAAAAGCCTCAGATTCACTCCGAACAATACGAAGCTGGACGTCTGCGGTATCGGTTCCTTGACAGTAACTACTTCAGGGGCAGTTGTGGCGGTATGCCTGGTGGATACTTCGAAGCCCCGGCGCCGGTTTGCGCTGTTCGTCCGCTTGGCGTGCTGCTTGGTATGTTTAGGATGTGTGGGTCGTCGTTTTGCCATGATATCTGGAGTATAGTATGCCATTAGAGGGGCAGGGCTTGCTACCTTATCGGTGGTATCTTGTCCTAAACGCATCGGCCACGTATAATTGGCCCAGTCGAATCGAGATGCTATCCAAGCACGCGGATGTGGTGGAATTGGTAGACACGCTGGTTTTAGGAGCCAGTGCCGTAAGGCGTGAAGGTTCAAGTCCTTTCATCCGCACCAATCTGATCGCATAGCTTATAGTCCGTAGGTAACACATGCAACATATGTAACGTGTGCGATACTTACGGGCTATTTTGATTGGCCGTATGAATACGGCGGCGCTATACTAGTTAATACAGTTTAACGAAAGGGAATATCAATGGGTTGGATCTGGCTTGTCATCATCGTTGCCATCATCTTTATCATCCTTGACGGTTTGTTCATCGTCAGACAACAGACATCGGCGATCGTCGAACGCCTGGGCCGGTTCACCCGGATAGCTCCAGCAGGCTTGAACTTCAAGATTCCGTTCATCGACCGCGTCGCAGGACGCCTTAGCTTGCGTATCCAGCAGCTGGATGTCAAGATCGAGACCAAGACCAAAGACAACGTCTTCGTCAATGTCGTGGTGAGCGTCCAGTACTATGTGCTACCGAGCAAGGTCGTTGACGCGTTTTATAAGTTGCAGGACCCGCAAGGGCAGATCACTTCCTTCGTGTTTGACACCGTCCGTGCCCGCGTTCCGTCATTGATCCTTGACGATCTGTTCGAGCGCAAGGATGACATCGCTTCCGCCGTCAAGACGGAGTTGGACAACGTCATGGATGACTTCGGGTACGGCATCGTCAAGGCGCTCGTAACCGACATCGACCCCGATGCCCGTGTCAAGACGAGCATGAACGAGATCAATGCCGCCCAGCGTATGCGTGAAGCCGCTATCCAGCAGGCTGAAGCCGACAAGATCCGGGTCGTCAAGGCGGCTGAGGGTGAGGCTGAAAGCAAGGCTTTGCAGGGACAGGGTATCGCCAACCAGCGTAAAGCCATCATCGAGGGTCTTAAGGAGTCGGTGGAGAGCTTTAACGCTTCGATTGACGGCACCAAAGCAGAAGACGTGATGAACCTGGTGCTGATGACCCAGTACTTCGACACCCTTAAGGAAATCGGTTTTAGCAGTAAGACCAATACCATCCTGATCCCCCACAGTCCCGGTGGCATGGGTGACATCAGTGAGCAGATGCGTAACGCCATCATCACCGCAAACGAGGTCAACGGCTCAGGCAGCAGCACTCATAAGCCTGCCGCACCAAAGCAATAGCACCACATAGCAAAAGATATTGACGAAAGTGGTATAATATTACCAAATGAGCTTACCGACACAACCGTACAAAGGGGCACGCGACTTTTACCCCGAAGACAAACGAATCCAGAAGTATATGTTCCGCACCATCAGGGGCGCCGTCGAATCATTCGGTTACGAAGAGTATGATGCACCCATTTTGGAGCCGCTTGAACTGTATCTCGCCAAATCAGGTGAGGAGATAGTCAATGAGCAGACCTATGCGTTTACCGACCGTGGTGGACGCCAAGTGGCTATCCGTCCGGAAATGACGCCGACCGTCAGCCGCATGGTGGCAGCCCGACGGCAGGAGTTGTCGTACCCGCTCCGTTGGTACAGTATCCCCAACCTGTGGCGCTATGAACGCCCGCAGCGCGGACGTTTGCGCGAGCACTGGCAGCTGAACGTCGACCTGTTCGGTCTGGATGGCGTGCAGACCGAGTCGGAGACTATCTCCGTGGCCGATACGATCCTGCGGTCGTTCGGAGCAAAACGCTCTATGTACGAGATCCGGCTCAACCACCGCGGCCTGGTCGACTACATGCTTGGACAGTATCTCGGTCTTGATGCGGTCCAGTCCCATAGCATGGCTAAACTGATAGACCGTATGGCCAAGATGGATACGGCGACGTTCGAGATGCAGGCAGATGCGATCTGTACTCCCGGCCAACGCGAGCAAGGAACGCTCCAGGCGCTACTGGCCCTGCTTCACACCAAAGAACTCAGCCATCTGCCCGACCAGCTCAAGGTCCACCCGGCCGTCCAGGACCTCGACTCACTGATTACCAGCCTCAAGGATGGTGGTGTCACCAACGTCCGGTTCGATGTCACGCTGATGCGCGGCTTTGACTATTACACCGGTATCATCTTTGAAGTGTTTGACCTCAATCCCGAGAACAACCGGTCGATGTTCGGTGGTGGGCGCTATGATGGCCTGGTCGGCCTGTTCGGCGTCGAACCGGTAGCGACGGTCGGTTTTGGCATGGGCGATGTAACGCTGCAGAACTTCTTGGAGTCGCATGGACTATTGCCTGAGTTAGCATGTGACACCGACCTCTATGTGGTTCTGATCGGCGACGTTACCGCGCCTGCGGCGCGCGTCGTCAAAGAGATGCGTGATAATGGCCTACGGGTGGCGGTTGATTATAGCGGCCGTAAACCGGATAAGCAGATCAAAGTCGCCTCGAAGAAAGGTATCCCATATGTCCTGTTCATCGGTGAACGCGAGCTTCAGGATGAAATATACGTGCTACGTAATCTGGTCAGCGGCGAAGAGGAGCGGCACGGCGTGGCCCGCATCGTCAGCCTTGTCGAAGACCATCGCAAACACGACGATCGTTAAGATTGCGTGACCGGCTAGCATGCGTGTGTCCGGACTTTCGTGCACGCTTAGCATATACCATTGTCTATGAGCTCTGAGAAGCGTCGAGGCCCTTCACGACATCGAGACCAAGCAGGTCGCCAATAGTCATCAGTGCGGCGCGGCGACTGCCGTCGCTATCGTCCGTCTTGTCGGTATCGCGGGAAAGGCAGCATAGCTGATTCCATACCAGCGGAATATTCAGATCGTCATCCAGCGCTTGCCGGATGGAGGCCAGGTATGCCGTCGTATCGGGTAGTTCAGGCACGGAGACCATAGTCTGTAAGGCGCTTCGTATGGCCTCGGCTTTAGTCAGGCGCTCGTCTTGCCATTCGCCGCCGGTGCGATAGTGATATGACATCAGGGCAAGCCTGATGGTGTCCGGTTGCCAATGCTCCAACAGTTCATGCGCGAAGACCAAGTTGCCAAGCGATTTGGACATCTTTTCGCCATATAAGGCCGTTGGTGCCACATGCATCCAATAGCGAGCTTGGGGGCTGCCGGTCAGGGCAGCGGTTTGGGCCCGCTCACACGCGTGGTGTGGGAACACCAGGTCCACGCCTCCGCCATGAATATCGAACTGCTTGCCAAGCAATGCTTCGGACATGACGGAGCACTCGATATGCCAGCCGGGGCGCCCGCGGCCGACCACCGTCTGCCAGGCGATCGGATCGTCGTCGGTGACGCCTTTCCATAGCAGGAAATCCAACGGGTGGCGTTTACCATGCCTGTCCGGGTCGCCGCCACGCTCTGCCATCAATGGCACCAACAATCTTGACGGTATCGTCACCGATGCTTCGAAATCATCGGATTTGCCTATGTCGAAATAAATATCATGATCCAGATGATAGGCATCGCCTTGGTCCAACAGCCTCTTGACGGCTTCAGCCATCTGGTCGACGTATTCGCTCGCCAGCGGTTCCGCGTGAGCCGGTCTGAAATGCAGGCTATCCAGCACACTGCGAAGCCGTCCGGTCTCCCGTGCGGCCAACTGCCGGTAGTCTTCGCCGTTCTCGGCCGCCCGGACGTAGATCGGTTCGTCGACGTCGGTCACGTTGCGTACCAGCCGCACCTCGAAGCCTTCATCTTCGAGCCGCCGTTGCAGTATGTCATACGTCATGAATGTGAAAATGTGTCCGACGTGGGCGGCGTCATATGGCGTCACGCCGCAGGTATACATGCGGACCGGACCATGTGCGGGTGGGCGGAAATCGATTACCGCACCCTGCTGTGTGTCATAAAATCTCATACTATACAAAATATAGCACAGTGGCACGTACGACTGTGCGATTTCTAACTGCCATACCAGGCTGATCCGTGATACATTAACGGTATGAAAACGACAACGAGTCATGACAACCCGCTGGATCCAAGTGTCGTGCTGGGCGTAGCCGCGCATGCCGATGACCTGGACTTCAGTTCCGCCGGTACGCTCGCTTCATTCGCCAACAAGGGTGCGAAAGTCTACTATCTCATCCTGACTGACGGCAGCAAAGGCAGTGCTGACACCGACGCCGATAATGCTTCACTTAGTACGATACGCCAACAGGAACAGCGTGAGGCGGCCCGCCGGTTAGGCGCCACGGATGTGTTCTTCTTGGATTATGAGGATGGCCAACTTCAGGTCACGCCGGCTCTCAAGCGCGATATCGTCCGTGTTATCAGG
>JALQUD010000001.1:0-26555 GCA_023268595.1 Candidatus Saccharimonadia bacterium | reverse complement strand
TACGCCCAGACGTGGTGCTGGCATTCGATCCGACCATGGTCTATGTGGCCGACGAAGGCTTCATCAACCATACCGATCACCGGGCATGTGGCCAGGCGACGATCGATGCCGTCTTCCCGTTAGCACGGGACCATCTGTCTTTCCCGGAGCTGTACACCGACGAGAGTCTCCAACCCCACAAAGTGGCCACCTTGTTGCTGACGAATCTGGAAAAGGCCAATTTCATCGTCGATATCAGTGACTATCTGCCACACAAACTGGAGGCGATCAAAGCGCACGTCAGCCAGGTGCCGGACGTTGGCGCCGTCATGACGCGTTTCGCCGAGCGTGCGGCCGAGACAGGCAAGCCGTATGGCTTCGGTCATGCCGAGCAGTTCATACGCATCGACATACCTGCCTAGCGTGCTAGCCATCGGGGGTGACATCTGGTACACTACGTGCCTATGCAAGCAACACGTACTAACCTCTCCGATACTAAAGTCAAATTGACGATCGTCGCCGACCAGGCGGAGCTCGACAATGCTAAGCAGCAGACACTGCGGGCACTCGCCAAAGACATGCGTCTACCGGGATTCCGGGCCGGCAAGGCACCGCTTAACTTAGTGGAAAAGAGCGCTAACCCTAACGTGCTGCACCAGGAATTCCTGGACCGGGTCATGAACGCCGTCTACGGTGCTGCGCTTGATGCCAAAAATCTCCGTCCGGTGGACCAGCCTCAGGTGACTATCAAGAAGTTCGTACCGTTCAGTGAACTGGAAATCGAAGCTGAAGTCGATGTCATCGGCGAGATGAAACTGGCTGATTACAAGAAGATCAAACTGGCTAAGGATGCCGTCAAAGTCACCGCCAAAGATGTCGATGAGGTCATCGAACAGCTGCGTAGCCGTGAAGCCGAACGTAAGGATGTTGAGCGAGGCGCCAAAGATGGTGACCAGGTCGTCATAGATTTCGTCGGCACTGACGCCAAGACCAAAGAGCCGGTCAGCGGTGCCGATGGCAAAGATTATCCGCTGACACTTGGCAGCAACACCTTCATACCAGGCTTTGAGCCGGAGCTTATCGGACTTAAGGCTGGCGATACCAAGACCTTCGACGTTACGTTTCCCAAGGATTATGGTGTAGCAGCTCTGCAAAACCGCAAGCTGACGTTCCAGGTTGATGTCAAACAGGTCGTCGAACTGGTCAAGCCTGCATTGGATGGTGAATTCGCAGCCAAAATAGGTCCGTTCAAAGATGTCGACGAGCTGAAGGCGGATGTACGCAAGCAGTTGGAATCCGAGAAGCAGTACCAAGCCGACCGCGAATACGACGAGACGTTATTGAACACCGTGGCCGACCAATCGACCATAGCTATGCCCGACAGCTTGATCGACCGGGAGCTTGACCGCATGGAAGCTGATGAACGTCAGAATCTTGCCTATCGTGGTCAGACCTGGCAGGAGCACTTGGAAGCTGAGGGCCTGACCGAAGAAGCCCACCGCGCCCAGAACCGTGACCAAGCGGAGCGCCGCGTCAAAGCCGGCCTGGTACTAGCTAATATCTCCGAGGTTGAAGGTATCGACGTCACGAACGACGAGCTGAGCCTGCGGATCAGTATCCTGAAGGGACAGTACCAGGACAAAGCGATGCAAGCGGAACTTGATAAGCCGGAGAACCGCCGTGAAATCGCCAGTCGTATCCTGACCGAGAAGACACTCGAAGTCCTTAAGGGTTACGCCGCTGACCCTAAGACTAAGGCTGCACCCAAAGCAAAAGCCTAGTATATCCGGCGTATCACCCGCAGCATTGTCATTAGCACTCTTGACCAAAGAGTGCTAATTTCGTAAGCTAGCTATGATATAACACGAGAGGAGACATATCATGAGCGTACTCGTTCCTACCGTCATCGAAAGCGAAGGCCGCTTTGAGCGAGCCTATGACATCTACTCACGTCTGCTGAAAGACCGTATCATCTTCGTCGGAACCCAGGTCGAACAGACCATGGCCAACCTGATCGTCGCACAGCTGCTGTTCCTGCAATCTGAGGACCCTAAGAAAGACATATTCATGTACATCAACAGCCCGGGCGGTAGCGTCTATGATGCGCTGGCAATCTACGACACCATGCAGTACATCACCAATGATGTCCAAACCGTCGGCATCGGTATGCAGGCATCAGCCGCCGCCTTCCTGTTGAGCAGCGGTACCAAAGGTAAGCGCTTCGTACTGCCGACTTCGACCGTCATGATCCACCAGCCGTCAAGCGGTACCCGCGGCAAGGTTACCGATCAGGAAATCGACCTCAAGGAATCGCTGCGTATCAAGCAGCTCCTAGAGGGCATCATGGCTAAGAATACCGGCCAGAAACCTGAACGGATCCATGAGGACATGGAGCGGGATAAGTGGTTGAGCGCGGAAGAAGCCAAGGCGTATGGCATCGTCGACGCCATCATCAATAAGCCGCCAAAGGCGTAGACCACAGGCTGTTAGCGAACGACGTGGCCGATCTAGAACTCGTACCGGTACTGGAACTGTCTGCGCCTGATAGTGAATGGGCGGAAGAACAGCTCCGCGCCCTTGCCGTTGACGCTGAAATGCGCCAGCAGATGGCTGAACGCTGCATCCAGCATCTTGGTCAGGCTGCGTTTGAAAAGCAGTTGGTGCGATCGGCGGCCGATAACGGGCACTATGATGAACACCGAGGCATGATCGTATATGACAACGTACAGGGCGAACTAGCCGGGTACGTCGATCTGAATCCAAACATCCGTGATGTAGGTCTGAGCCGGGCTGCGCGCTATGCCGGCCGTCTGGCTGGCTGGCATGAGCTGGTCCGAGGCGCTTCCGGCGAGTCCGGTTCGCGCGTGACGGCCTGGGTCGACGCTTCCCGTCCTGATTGGCTGGACGAATTGAGCGTGGTTTATGACCTAGCGACGCGCGACCCCCGGCTCTACCATAGTGGTGATACTTTGTCGTTACGGGCCATGGAGCCCTTCGTGAAGGGCAGACAGACTACGGACTATATGCGGGCGATCGTGAATGCCGGATATCAACCAGGGTCGGATGGCACCTACTCATTCGGTGGCCCTGGCGACACTATAGCCCGTCAAGGGCGGCTGTTCACTGCCGGCTGATACCAGCTATTGACAGATCGATGCCAAGTCGTGCAGAATGTATTGTAGGAAGTAGTGTAAGCAGGTAGCGCTTTTATTCAATCATGTCATGACGTGTCCGCGCCAAATATCGCCCGCTTAGTATCCTTCACGCGAAACAACAGCCAAACAAACACTACGAACAACTAGGATCCACACTAACTATTACTGCCGAGCGGTCTGAGACGTCCGTTCCATGAAGCGCAGTGTTAACGTACAGGGGGCATGCTCGCGTATGGCGAAGACCACAGCACAGCACGCGGAAAACGGCCGTGTATTCTACACGAAAGCCGATGACGCTATCCAACTACCAAGCCTGGTCGACCACCAGAACAAATCGTTCCGGTGGTTTGTCGAGGAAGGACTCAGTGAACTACTAGCCGAGATTAGTCCGATCGACGACTACACCGGCACTAAGTTGTCATTGAAATTCAAGGATTATCATTTCGAAGATCCTAAGATGACCGAGGCTGAAGCCCGTGACAACAACATCAGTTACGAAGCGCCGCTCAAGGCCAATGTCGAGCTGACCAACAAGGTCACCGGCGAAGTCAAGGAACAGGAAATCTACCTGGGTGACTACCCATGGATGACCCGTCGTGGTACGTTCGTCATCAACGGTGCCGAGCGTGTCGTCGTGTCGCAGCTGATCCGCTCCAGCGGTGTGTTCTTCACAGCCGACCAGCATGGAGCAAACACGCTGTATGGCGCCAAGGTCATCCCTGGCCGCGGTGCATGGCTGGAATTCGAGACCGCAGCCAACGGCGCGCTGTACGTCAAGATCGACCGCAAGCGCAAGATTCCTGTCACCACGCTGTTGCGCGCGCTCGGCCTGTCCGAGACCCGCATGAAAGAATCCTTCAAGCACGTCGATACCGGCAAGGCTAGCTACTTGGAAGCCACGCTCGAGAAGGATCCGGCCCGTGGTACCAACGATGCCCTCATCGAGGTCTACCGCCGTCTGCGCCCAGGTGACCTGGCTACCGTCGACAACGCCCGCGCCCTGATCGAGAACATGTTCTATAACTTCAAGCGGTTCGACTTTTCGCGTGTCGGTCGCTACAAGATCAACAAGCGCCTGGAACTCGACGTACCTAACACCATCGAGAACCGCACGATGCGTATCGAGGACCTGGAAGCCATCATTTCCGAGATCATCCGCCTGAACAACACCCAGGAGCCGGCTGACGATATCGACAGCCTGGCCAACCGCCGCGTCAAGCTGGTCGGTGAATTGGTCCAGCGCCAGTTCCGCATCGGTCTGCTGCGCATGGTCCGCAACACCCAGGACCGTATGAGCATGAGCGAGATCGAGACCGTCCAGCCTGGACAGCTGATCAACGCCCGTCCCGTCGTGGCCGCCGTCCGCGAATTCTTTGCCAGCTCCCAGCTGTCACAGTTCATGGACCAGATCAACCCGCTGTCAGAGCTGGCCCACAAGCGCCGCCTGTCTTCGATGGGTCCTGGTGGACTGAGCCGTGAACGTGCCGGCTTCGAAGTCCGTGACGCGCACGCCACCCACTACGGCCGTATCTGTGCCGTCGAGACGCCGGAAGGTGCCAACATCGGATTGGTCCTTAACCTGGCTAACTATGCCCGTATCAACGACTATGGTTTCGTGGAGACGCCTTACCGCAAAGTCGTAGACCGCAAAGTTACCAACGAAGTCGAGTACCTGGATGCTGCCGCTGAGGACAAAGCCGTCATCACCGGTGCCGGTACCCAGCTCGACGATAACAGCAACCTGATCGAAGAGCGCGTCAGTGCCCGTAGCCACCAGGCTTCCGGTGAGTTCGACGCTACTGAAGTCACCCACATGGACGCAGCCCGCAACCAGATCATCGGTTCGAGTGCCGGCCTTATCCCATTCATCGAGAAGAACTATGTGTACCGCTCCCTGATGGGCAGTAACCAGCAGCGCCAGGCAGTACCGCTGATCCAGCCGCAGTCACCGACTGTCGGTACCGGTCTTGAGGTCACAGCCGCCCGCAACACCGGTCAGGTCGTATTGGCTGAAGACGACGGTGAAGTCATCAAGGCTAACGGCGCCCAGGTCGTCGTCAAATACAAAGACGGCAACGTCACGTATGAGCCACAGCACTTCGTACGTTCCAACGAAGGTTCCAGCATCAACCAAAAGGTAGTCGTCAGCACGGGCGACAAGGTCAAGAAGGGCGATGTCCTGATTGAAGGCATGTCGATCCAGAACGGTGAACTTGCTCTTGGTAAGGACCTGCGCGTGGCCTTCATGCCATGGGCCGGTTACAACTTCGAGGACGCCATCGTCATTTCCCGTAAGATGGTCGAAGACGACACGCTGACCAGCGTCCACATCGTCGACTTCATGATTGAAGTCCGTGAGACCAAGCTGGGTCCGGAAATCGTCACCCGCGACATCCCTAACGTCTCAGAGGACACATTGCGCCATCTGGATGACGAAGGTATCGTCCGCATCGGCGCCGAAGTCCACCCTGGCGACATCCTGGTCGGTAAGATCACCCCTAAGGGTGAGCAGGAACTGAGCTCGGAAGAGCGCCTGCTACGCGCCATCTTTGGCGAAAAGGCCAAGGAAGTCCGCGACACCTCACAGCGCATGTCTAACGGTAAGCACGGTAAGGTCGTCGGCGTGAAAGTATTCTCACGCGAGACCGGACACGAGCTTAAGAGCGGCGTCATCAAGCAGATCCAGGTCTTCGTGGCCCAGATGCGCAAGGTCAGCGTCGGAGACAAACTCGGTGGCCGTCACGGTAACAAGGGTGTCATCGCCCGCATCCTGCCAGTCGAAGACATGCCGTTCACTGAAGACGGTACTCCGGTAGACATCATCCTGAACCCACTCGGCGTGCCATCACGCATGAACCTGGGCCAGCTATTCGAAACCCACTTAGGCATGGCTGCCAACGCCCTTGGCATCAAGGTCGCCAGCCCGTCATTCAACGGCGTGCCGGAAGACAAGATCCAAGAGCTCCTGAAAGAATCCGGCCTACCGGAAGACGGCAAGCAACAGCTGTATGACGGCCGTTCAGGCGAACCATTCGCTGAGCGCACCACCATCGGCGTCATGTACATGATCAAACTGAACCACATGGTCGCGGACAAGATCCACGCCCGTTCGACCGGTCCATACACCATGGTCACCCAGCAGCCACTCGGTGGTAAGGCCCAGAACGGTGGCCAGCGCTTCGGTGAGATGGAGGTCTGGGCACTGGAAGCCTACGGTGCAGCCAGCACCTTGCAGGAAATGCTGACCATCAAGTCCGACGACGTTTACGGACGTTCCAAGGCATATGAATCCATCATCAAGAAGACAGAGATCGTCGGGCCAAAGATTCCGGAAAGCTTCAACGTCCTGGTCAAGGAACTGCAGGGCCTCGGCCTGAAGGTCGACCTGGTCGCCTCGGACGCCGTAGTCGATGCCGAAGCCGTCCTGGCCTCGAGCATCATGCAGGAAGCCAAGGCTCCGTCGACCGTTGAAGTACCTGAGCCGTCAATTTCTGACATAGATATCTCGGAAGAACTCCCCGGTGAATACCAGGAAGTCGACGAGAACGGCGAACCGCTTGTCACAGCTCCGGCCACTGACGACGATTCTGATGACAATAACGAAGAAGAGAAGGAGGCTTAGGGATGGCGCGATATTCCAACACCACCAACATCGCCGCATTCGACGGTGTCCGTCTGGCAGTCGCCAGCCCAGGCGATATCCTGGAGTGGAGCTATGGAGAGGTCACCAAGCCTGAAACCATCAACTACCGCACCCAGAAACCTGAGCGCGACGGTCTGTTCTGTGAGCGGATCTTCGGTCCGGTTAAGGACATCAACCCGCACGACGCCAAGTACAAAGGTGTCCGTAGCCGCGAAGCCGCCGTCGACAAGAACGGCGAGCTGGTAACCAAGAGCATCGTGCGCCGTGAGCGCATGGGCCACATCAGCCTGGCCGTCCCGGTCGCCCACATATGGTTCCTGCGCGGCACACCATCGGCTATCGGCCTCCTGCTTGGCGTCACCGTCAAGAACCTGGAGCGCGTAGCCTACTTCGCCAGCTACATCGTGACGGCTGTCGAAACCGAGAAGCGCGACCAGATCCTGGCCGACAAAGAGGCTGAGTTCGCCGCTGCCAAGGACGCCATCAAGCTCCGCTACGAGGCCGAGTCCAAGCAGGACGACGCCAACGTCAAAGCTTTGGCAGAGATGCAGACCAAGGAGATGGAAGAGACTACCCAGGCATGGGAAACCCTCAAGGACCAGCTCAACAGCTTGGAGCACATGCGCCTGCTGAGCGATGCAGAGTACCGCAACCTGCCTGATGACCTGCGTGACCTGATCACCGTCGGTATGGGTGGTGCGGCCCTGCGTGACCTTCTGGTCCAGATTGACCTCGGTGAGCTCATCGAGAAGCTGAGCGCCGAAGCTGAAGAAGCCAAGGGCCAGCGCAAGAAGAAGCTGATGAAGCGCCTGCGCTTGCTGGAAAGCATGCAACGTGCCGGCATCAAGCCCGAATCGATGTGTGTCAGCGTCCTGCCGGTAATTCCTCCGGACCTACGTCCGATGGTCCAGCTGACCGGTGGCCGCTTCGCGACTTCCGACCTGAACGACCTGTACCGCCGCGTCATCAACCGCAACAACCGTCTTAAGAAACTGATTGAGCTGAACGCCCCTGAAGTCATCCGCCGCAACGAGCAGCGCATGCTCCAGGAGGCCGTCGACGCCCTGATTGACAACAACAGCGCCCGCAGTGGCCGCGCCGTGGCTGCTACCGGCCAGCGCCGCCGTCTGAAGTCTTTGAGCGACATGCTCAAGGGTAAGCAGGGACGTTTCCGCCAGAACCTGCTCGGTAAGCGTGTCGACTACTCAGGACGTTCGGTCATCGTTGCCGGCCCTGAGCTGAAGATCAACCAGTGTGGTATGCCAAAGATGATGGCCCTCGAGCTGTTCAAGCCATTCGTCATCGGTGAACTGATCGCCCGTGAACAGGCACACAACATCCGTAGTGCCACACGCATGATCGAAACCAGCGAGACCGCTGTCTGGGACGCCCTGGACGAAGTCATCAAGGGCAAATACGTCCTGCTGAACCGCGCCCCGTCACTGCACCGCCTGTCGATCCAGGCCTTCCAGCCGGTACTGATCGAAGGCCGTGCCATCCAGCTGCACCCACTCGTCTGTAAGGGCTTTAACGCCGACTTCGATGGTGACCAGATGGCCGTCCACCTACCTCTGAGCGATGAAGCTCAGGATGAGGCCCGCGAGATCATGGCTGCCAACCGTAACCTGCTGAAGCCGGCCGACGGTTCGCCGATCCTGCACATTGAGCAGGATATCGTCCTCGGCTGTTACTACCTGACCTACGACCGTTCCAGCGCCCAGAAGGGCGACACCCGGACCTTTACCGGCCTAGGTGAGGCTACCATGGCTTACGACAAGGGTGAGATCATCCTGCAGACCATCGTCCGTCTGCCGTTCCGTGGCGAGATGCGCCAGAGCACGCTCGGACGCTTCCTGTTCAACGAAACGTTCCCATCCGACTTCCCATTCCAAGACGATGTCATGACCAAGAAGCGCTTGCAGAAGGTAATGGCCGCCGTTTACCAGCAGTACGGCCAGGACCAGACCGCTATCGTCGCCGACAACCTGAAGGACCTCGGCTTCCAGTACGCTACGACCTCCGGTCTGAGCATGGGCATGGGCGACTTCTCCGACATCAAGGGCATGCCAAACCTTATCGATGAAGGCGAGAACCGCAGCGCGGCTATCTCCGAACAGTTCGAACAAGGTTTCATTACCGACGATGAGCGTTACCGTCTGACTATCGAGAACTGGACCAAGGTCGACAACCAGGTACAGGAACTGCTAAGCCAGCAGATGGTCGGCCAGGACACCTCCATGGCTATCGCCATCGCTTCCGGTGCCCGTGGTAACATCGGCCAGATGAAAATGTGTGTCGGTATGCTTGGTGTCTTCTCCGACGCCTCCGGCCGCGCCATCGAGCTGCCGGTCAAGTCCGGTTACATCGAAGGCCTGTCACCGCTGGAATACTTTACCGGTACCCGCGGTACCCGTAAGGCTCTGATCGACATCGCCCTTAAGACCGCCGACGCCGGATACCTGACCCGCCGTCTGGTCGACGTCGCCCAGGACGTATTCACCCTGGAAGACAACGATGAAGACCCAGGTTTCACCCTGTTGCGTGCCGACGCCGCCGAAGTCGGTGTCAGCTACGCCAGCCGTCTGGAAGGCCGCTATGCCGCCGAAGACGTCGCTGGTTACGTCAAGCGTGGCGACCCGTTCACTGCTGACATCGCAGCTGCTATCGATGCCGACGACAAAGTTGACGGCATCAAGATCTACTCCGTCCTGAGCGCCAGCTCAGTGCGCGGCGTACCGCAGAAGTCTTATGGCTTCGACCCGGCTACCGGCACCCTGGTCACCGGCCACCACCCGATCGGTGTCATCGCCGCCCAGAGTATCGGCGAGCCTGGTACCCAGCTGTCACTGGACTCCAAGCACCGTTCCGGTGCCGTCCTGGCTGACGACACTGCCCAAGGTCTGTCACGTGTCGAAGAGCTCTTCGAAGTCCGCACACCGAAGGGTCAGGCATACCTGACTGAAGTCAGCGGCGTGGCGAATGTCTGGGAAGAAGGCGACCACTATGTCGTCCAGGTCACCGCCAGCGACAAGGATAACGTCAAGCTCGAGCTTGGCGGCCGTACGCTCAAGGTAGCTAGCGGTTCCGACGTAGCCCAAGGTGATGTCATCGCTTCCGATGACGAAGGCGCTAACCCGCTGATCGCCACTATCGCCGGCAAATTGGACGTGACTGACCGCGAGATCACTATCTCACCGAGCAGCCGCTCAGTTGTCCGTTACGAAATACCTGGCTTCAAGCAGATGCTGGTGCGCGATGGCGACGTGGTCGCAGCCGGCCAACGTCTGACCAACGGTTCGATCAACCTGCATGACCTGCTGGCCCTGCAAGGCGTCGAGCCGACCCAGCGCTACATCATGAACGAAATCCTGCGCATCTTCGCCGCCCAGGGTCAGAACATCGCCGACAAGCACATGGAAATCATCGTGCGTCAGATGTTCAGCCGTGTACAGGTCGAAGACTCCGGTGACAGTGAATTCGTCACTGGTGACGTGGTCAGCAAACTGGCCGTCGTCGAAGCTAACGAAAAACTGGCTGAAGCCGACAAACAGTTAGTCCAGTACAACCAGCTGTTGCTCGGTATCACCAAGGCTTCGCTAAGCACCGATTCATTCCTGAGTGCGGCATCGTTCCAGGACACTACCCGTGTGCTTATCGGTGCGGCTACCAGCGGTAAGATTGACGGTCTGTACGGTCTGAAGGAAAACGTCATCCTGGGCCGCAAGATTCCGGTCGGTACCGGTTTCCGCGAAGAGGACGAGCTGACCGCCGAAGATGTCGACCTGCTCGACACCAGCGACGAGGCAGCCGTCAGCGAAGTTGCAGCCGAAGCATAAATCTGGTACAGTACAACAGTTCACTAAAAGGTCCGAGCTAGGGGTGGTTCGATATCTTCATTCAAGATATCCCAAACGGGACGGATGGTCATGGCATCCGTCCGTCCTCCACGCCTAATGCGCGCAGACCATCCATAAGGAGCAATAATGCCAACAATCAACCAGCTGGTGCGCAAGCCACGCGTCAAGGTGACCGACAAATCGAAGTCACCGGCGATGCTACGCGTTACCAACAACCTGCGTAACAAAAACTATGAGAAACCTGCGCCATTCAAGCGCGGTGTCTGTGTCAAGGTGACCACCAAGACTCCGAAGAAGCCGAACTCGGCCCTTCGTAAAGTCGCCCGTGTCCGCCTAAGCAACGGCTATGAAGTCTGGGCTTACATCGGTGGTGAAGGCCACAACCTTCAGGAGCACGCCGTCGTCCTGGTACGCGGTGGACGCGTCAAGGACCTTCCGGGTGTCCGCTACCACATCGTACGCGGCTCGCTCGACCTGCAAGGTGTAAACAACCGTAAGCAAGGCCGTTCTAAGTACGGTACTAAGAAAGCGAGCAAATAGTCATGCCTCGTAAAGTAACCAAAGCTTTGGTCCGCGACGTTGAGCCGGACCGCCTGTACAACAACGTCCAGATCCAGCGCGTCATCAACCGTGTGATGCGTGACGGTAAGAAGCAGACCGCCGAGCGCCTGATGTACGAAGGTATGCAAAAAGCAGCCGACCGTCTGAAGGTCCAGAACCCGCTTGAAGTCTTTGAGCAAGCTTTCAAGAACATCCAGCCAAACGTCGAGACCCGTTCCCGTCGTGTCGGTGGTGCTAACTACCAGATCCCATTCGAGATCAAGGGTCAGCGCCAACAGCACCTGGCAACCATGTGGTTCGTCCAGGCTGCCCGCTCCCGCAAGGGCATGAGCATGGCCGACCGTCTGAGCCTTGAGCTGCAGGACGCCTACAATGGCGCCGGCGCAGCCGTCAAGAAGCGTGAAGACACCCACAAGATGGCCGAAGCCAACCGTGCTTTCGCCCACTTCGCCCGCGGCTAGTGTACGCTCCGCGTGAGTTATCGGAAATGGGCCGCCATACTAGGGCGGCCCATTTTTTTATGGCTACAGAAATCTGAGGGCACAGCCTGGCTTGGTGCTCGACCTCCGTTATGCTACGATATAACGGAACGCGAAGTGGCGTTTTTATTTGTGTCGGTAAAAACGGCCACAATCTCAGTTATACCGATAGAATTCTAATGTGATCAATTAAGGACAAAGAACGCATGGCAGAGAAGAAAACAGCAATGGAGAAGATCCGTAACCTAGGTATTATCGCGCACATCGATGCCGGTAAGACCACTACTACCGAAGGTATCCTATACCGCACCGGTCTGAGCCACAAGATCGGCGCCGTCCACGAAGGTGAGACGACTACCGACTGGATGGCCCAGGAGCGTGAACGTGGTATCACTATCGTCGCCGCTTCGGTCACCTGTTTCTGGAAGAACCACCAGATCAACATCATCGACACCCCCGGCCACATCGACTTCACCGTCGAGGTCGAGCGTTCGTTGCGCGTGCTTGACGGTGCCTGTGTCGTCTTCGACGGCAAGATGGGCGTCGAATCACAGTCTGAGACCGTGTGGCGCCAGGCCGACAAGTACAACGTGCCACGCATCTGTTTCATCAACAAGATCAACCAGACGGGCGGTGACTTCTACAAGTCACTGCAGAGCATTCACAACCGTCTGAGCAAGCGGGCTTTCCCGGTCCACATTCCAATCGGTTTCGAGCAGAGCATCAACGGTGTCGTCGACCTGATCGAGATGAAGGCCTACACCTATAATGAGTTCCACGACAAGGAACTTATCGTCGGCGAAATCCCTGAGGACATGCTCGACCAGGCCAAGAAGTACCGCAGCCTGCTGGTTGAGAACGCCGTGGCTGAAGACGAAGCCATGCTTGAGAAGTACTTCGAAGTCGGCGAAGAGGGCCTGACCAACGAGGAAATCCGCCAGGCGATCCGTACCGCCGTCCTGTCCGGCCAGTTCTACGCTGTCACCGGTGGTGACGGCCGTGGCGTCATCGTCGAGAAAGTCCTCGACATGGTCAACGACTTCCTGCCTAGCCCATTGGACTCCGGCTCAGTATGGGGTACTCACCCTAAGACCGGTGATGAAGTTGAGCGCAAGCCTTCCGAAGCCGAGCCATTCTCAGCTCTGGCCTTCAAGATCACAACCGACCCATTCGTCGGTAAGCTAGCTTACTTCCGCGTGTACTCCGGTTCCATCACGGCTGGTTCGTACGTCATGAACAGCTCCACCGGCGAGAAAGAGCGTGTCGGCCGCATTGTCCGTCTGCAGGCCGATAAGCGCGCAGACGTTACCGAAGTCGGTGCCGGCGACATCGCCGCCATCGTCGGCCTGAAGGGCACTACCACTGGTAACACCCTGTGTGACCAGGGCAACCCGATCATCCTGGAGAGCATCGAATTCCCAGAGCCACCGGTGTCAATCGCCATCGAGCCAAAGACCAAGGCCGACCAGGAAAAAATGTCGATCGCTTTGCAGCGCCTGGCAGAAGAAGACCCGACCTTCCGCGTCCGTGTAGACGACGAGACCGGCCAGACCATCATTTCCGGTATGGGTGAGTTGCACCTGGAAATCCTGGTGGACCGCATGAAGCGCGAATTCAACGTCGAGGCTAACATCGGCCAGCCACAGGTCGCTTACCGCGAGACCATCCGCAAGGACGGCGTCGAAATCCAAGGCAAGTACGCCAAACAGACCGGTGGTCGTGGTCAGTACGGTGACGTATGGCTCCGCCTATCCCAGAAAGACAAGGGCGAAGGCTTCGAATTCGTAAACTCCATCAAGGGTGGTTCGGTACCAAGCGAATACATCAAGCCGGTAGAACAGGGTATCATCGAAGCTATGAGCAACGGTGTTATCGCCGGCTACCCGGTAGTCGACATGAAGGTTGAGCTGTACGACGGTTCATACCACGAAGTCGACTCCAGCGAAATGGCCTTTAAGATCGCCGGTTCCATGGCATTGCAGGCAGGCGTCAAGGCTGCTGCACCTACGCTGCTTGAGCCGGTCATGAAGGTCGTCGTCGTGACTCCTGAGGAATTCATGGGTGACACCATCGGTGACCTCAACTCCAAGCGTGGCCGCATCGAGTCCATGGAAGACTTGAGCGCCGGTGTCAAAGAAATCACCGCCTTCGTACCTCTGGGTGAAATGTTCGGCTACACTACCAACCTGCGGTCCATGACCCAGGGTCGCGCCAGCTCCAGCATGGAATTGGACCACTACGCCGATGTTCCACCGAACGTCGCAACGGCAATCATTGCCAAGAACGCCAAATAACCGGCGTACGCAAAATAAAAAAGAGCCCCGCATACAGGGGCTCTTTTTTTATTAGAGCGCGGTACTGTCTCTGCCTTAACGAGGCATTACCAGGCCCTGACGATAGGCGGCCGTCGGCGAGCTGGCTACAGTGACGCCGCGGTCAGCTACTGAGATACATTCGGATGTTGCCAGACTGCCAGCCCGGAACGCAGTCAGCTGGGAGCGAACCTGTAGGACCTCGGCACTTCGCGCAGCCACCATGGCAGCCTGCCGGTTACGCCGGGCTACCATGAAATCCTCATATAGTTCCGAAGAAACGTTCGAACCGGTCAGGTATGTCACGAAGGTGACCTGTTCGGCATTTTGGCCAGCAAGTAATTCGGCACCCGCCCGCGATAATGCTCCAGCTGGTTCGACACGCTTACCGAGCTGGCGGCTCTGCGCATACATACTAGCTCCTACCGCGCCCTTATCGACTACGACGATGCGACTGACCGCCGACTCGTCGGACAACACGCTGAGTGTGAGGTGTCCTGGTACGGCGAACGTGCCATCATTGGAAGCATCAAAGTCGCCATCAGGGAACAGGTCGTCAACGCTCGCGTATGGCAGTCCGGACCGCTTATGTTCGACGGCCCGGCGTGCCAGGTCGCCACCCTCCATCTGCACCCCGACGAACGAGACGTCGAATGGCTGTTGGAAGCCGCTCTCGGCTGCCCGCTCGGCAGCGTAACGATAGCCGCATACCAGACCGCTCAGATGACCACCGCCTCCGACCGCTGCCGGTACCACCACTTTGCCGGACACCGACTGTTTGACCAGGTCCTCATAGAGCTGGACGCCAAGCACAGCCTGGCCGGTTATGACATCGTAATCGTTGTAGGGCGGTACGAAGGTATGGTTCGGCTGACGACCCTTGACTTCGGCCGTATCAAGCGCGGTAGCCAAACTGTCGTGCGTTGCGTTGACATCGGCGCCGTGGCCAGCCATCAGACCGACCTTGACCGAACTAGCAGTCTTGGCAGCTTCGACCTCGACATGCAGACCCAGGAAACGACCGACTGCCGCAGCTGCCTCGCCATGGTTGCCGGCACTGGCCAGATTCAGAGTCGTCAGCCGTTCGCCCCGTTGCTGGGCAACCTCTTGGGCGACCAGCGCGGCGTTAGCGGCTCCGTGGATCTTGTACGAAGAATTATACGTGTGCTGAGTCTGGTCCACCCGCAATACCTTGTGGCCATTGATGTACTCCATGAAGTGAGGGTTAGTCCGCTCGACACCGAGCTCGGTCAGCCGGTCATAGCGGTCGGTCGCATAGAATTCGTCCAGACGGCTGGCGACCTGGCTATACACGGCTTCGGCATCCTGCCCGAACTCTGCCGTAGTAGCCTGGCCGTACTCATATGCTTCTTCCGTGTATGACTCGGAAGTCAGCGGTTCATATTCAAGGGTTCTCATCGGTCTCTCACTTCTGTAATAATCGTGCTAATAAAAAATCCCCGGTTTCCCGGGGATTGTCTGTCGCTTGCTGGATGTACTTACTTTTTGCGCACTAAGACGTATTCCCGGGCGGGAACCATAATAATGCTCATAATGATACTTTGCAGGTAGTTGATCATACACGCATTGTCCTATAGCCAAAGCGGAATGTAAAGCCGGCATTTCATATTACAGCTAAAGCAGGTCCGATAACACTTTACAATGGCCGCACAATTTCCTATACTAACCCGAGTAACTCGTGCGAGTTCTAGTATGGTTTTTATGCACGTTCGTACTTTTTTACACTGCCAGCTTGCACCTAGGTGATATCGCTCCGGCATATCAGTAAGGCCAAGCGTATGCCGCACTATGCCGTAAGGCGGTGGCATGCAATATAGGCAGTACCGTAGAGGTAAGTAAGAGTGTATGAAAGTATGAGCAACCATACTCAATAATAATTTATAACCAAGGAGTCATCCCACATGGCAGATGCATTTGACCGCAGCAAGCCGCACGTCAACGTTGGTACCATGGGCCACGTCGACCACGGTAAGACAACCCTGACTGCAGCTATTACCGCTGTACTCGCTAAGAAGCTCCCAAGCGCCGTAAACAAGCCTATCGCTTACGACCAGATCGACAACGCTCCAGAAGAGCGTGCACGTGGTATTACCATCGCTACTTCCCACCAGGAGTACGAGAGTGAGAAGCGCCACTACGCACACGTCGACATGCCTGGTCACGCCGACTACGTCAAGAACATGATTACCGGTGCCGCTCAGGTCGACGGTGCCATCCTTGTCGTTTCGGCAGCCGATGGCCCTATGCCACAGACCCGTGAGCACGTCCTACTGGCCCACCAGGTCGGTGTTCCGAAGATCCTGGTCTTCTTGAACAAGATGGACCTGGCTGACGCTGACCTCGTCGAGCTGATCGAAGAGGAAGTCCGTGAACTGCTCGAGAAGAACGGCTTTGACCGTGACTGCCCGATCATCAAGGGTTCAGCAGCCAAGGCTCTCGAAGGCGACGCCGCCAACGAAGACGCCATCATGGAGCTGGTCAAGGCTATGGACGACTACGTTCCACAGCCAGAGCGTGACCTCGACAAGCCATTCCTGATGCCTATCGAGGACGTATTCTCGATCAAGGGTCGTGGTACCGTCGCAACCGGCCGTATCGAAACTGGTATCGTCAAGATCAACGACCCAGTCGAAATCGTCGGTGTCCGTGACACTAAGAGTTCAGTTGTTACCGGTATCGAAGCCTTCAAGAAGCAGCTTGACCAGGGTCAGGCCGGCGACAACGCTGGTGTACTGCTCCGTGGTATCGAGCGCGACGACATCGAGCGCGGCCAGGTTCTGTGTAAGCCGGGTTCAATTACCCCACACACTGAATTCGACGCTGAGGTCTACATCCTTTCCAAGGATGAAGGTGGTCGTCACACGCCTTTCTTCAAGGGCTACAAGCCACAGTTCTACTTCCGCACCACTGACGTGACCGGTGAAGTTGAACTGCCAGCTGACAAGGAAATGGTCATGCCAGGTGACACCGTCACCTTCAAGGTCAAGCTCCTTGCACCAATCGCTATGGACCAGGGTCTGAACTTCGCTATCCGCGAAGGTGGCCGCACGGTCGGTGCTGGTGTCGTCACCAAGATCAACAAATAGTCGATCCGTACGACCAGCTTAGAACGGAGCCCGCCACGGGCTCCGTTTTTTAATGCTTCGACAATGCCCGCTGTCAGGCCGGACAGATTGCAGTAAAGCCTGATCGCTGGTATAATCCACATATCATTACATAATCATGCCGAGAACTTGACGGTAACCACTCTCGTCCAAGATTACGGCATAGCACCACCAGGAGAACTCATGACAGCTGAAGCAGTCAAGAAGCCCGACCAAAAGCAGCGGATCCGCATCCGCCTTAAGGCATACGACCACAAAGTAATCGACCAGGCCGCAAAGCAGATCGTCGACACCGCTCTGCGCACCGGTGCGACGCTTGCTGGTCCGATTCCACTGCCGACCCGCCGCAGTACCTTCACGGTCATCAAAAGCCCCCACGTCTACAAAAAGGGCCGTGAGCAATTCGAGATGCGCGTCCACAAACGCCTCATCGATGTCTTTGAGCCGACGCCTAAAACTATCGACTCATTGATGAACCTGAGCCTACCGGCCGGTTGTGACGTCGAAATCAAGATGTAATCATCGGTACGACCTGGACGACTTTGAAAAAGAGAGCTGTTACCGGCTCTCTTTTTTAGTGGAATGTAATATTACTAACAGCGCTCACATACGCTGCGGTTTACAGTTATTGTGTCGGCTATCCGGCACAATTCGTTTCCGTGACATCACAAAAGGACAGAAAGGTACATATCATGAGTAAGGTAGATAAGACAGCTAATGCAGTAAGTGTCATGGCGCTCGCCGCCGTCGCCGGCGCCGCCGTGGCGCTTCTATTCGCCCCGAAGAAGGGTTCGGAGACACGTGACGATATCAAGCGTAAGCTCCGCGAAGCCAAGTACAAGTCGCAGGATACCGCGACAGATTTTAAGCATCGGGCGCAGGATATGGTCGGCGACGTGCGCAAGAAGGGAGAGGAAGTCTCCGAGGACGTGGCTGATGTCGTGGCCGATGCACGCAGCCAGGTAGAAGATGCCGCCAACCAGGCAAAGGCCCGCGCCCGCCGGCCATAACCAATCCGATTCCGAACGTAAGCATGAAAGGAGCAGCAGTCACATGCTGCTCTTTCGCTGTAGTATATGCAACGGATTGACAGTGGTCAGTAAAACGTGTTAATCTAATACGGTACATTCAGCTTATTGTCACTTGGCATTCTGATCAGGTCCATCGATTAACAGCAGTTAATAGAGGTGGAAACCAACGGGAGCCAAGCATTTTTATGTGATGGAGTGAGTTCCATGCAAGCTAATGCAGACAATCAGGCGGGACGGATGTGGGAGGCTTCAGCCCTGCCGCTATACGCGGTAAACAGAGTAAGAATTATAAACAATAACCATTTGGTAGAGAGGAACTATGAAAGCACTCATCACCAGGAAGGTCGGCATGACGAGCACCATCAATGAAGATGGCACAGTTCAGGCCGTAACCCTGCTTTCCGCTAGTCCTTGCGTCATCACGCAAGTCAAGACCGACGCCACTGACGGATACACCGCCGTACAGGTCGGTGCCGAAGAGGCAAAAGAGAACAAAGTAGGAAAATCACTGGCCGGCCACATGAAGGCTTCCGGCACTAACAGCAAGATCCTACGCGAGTTCCGCGTTGACGAGATCACCGAAGACCTGAAAGTCGGCTCCAAGCTGGCAGCTGATGTCTTCGAGGTCGGTGACACCGTCCAGGTAACTGGTACGAGCAAGGGCAAAGGTTGGGCCGGTACCATCAAGCGGCACAATTTCCACCGCGGCCGCAAGACCCACGGTGGCCGTAGCTACCGCCGTGTCGGTTCCATCGGTTCCATGTACCCACAGCACATCTTCAAAGGTAAGAAGATGGCCGGCCACATGGGCCACGAGCAAGTCTCGGTCAACAACCTGAAGGTCGCCTTCGTTGACGCCGAGCAGAACATCATCGCCGTTACCGGTGCCGTACCTGGCCCGCGTAAAGGCATCGTGATCATCAAGGAGGCAAAATAATGGCGACTCCTACCTACACCAACAGTGGCGACAAAGCTTCAACCGCAGCTAAGCTCGACAAGAGCGTCTTCGGCGTCGAAGTCACGAACCACGAAGTAATCAAAGGCGTCTACGATGCATATCTCGCCAACGGACGTGACAACCTGGCGGTCGTCAAAACACGTGGCTTGGTAAGCGGTGGTGGCCGCAAGCCATGGAAGCAGAAGGGAACCGGACGTGCCCGCTTCGGCTCCAGCCGTAACCCGATCTGGCGTGGCGGTGGTATCGTCTTCGGTCCGACCGGAGAAGAGAACTACAGCAAGCAGGTCAACACCAAGACCAAGCGCCTGGCACTGCGTCAGGCACTGAGCCTGGCAGCGGAAGCCGGCAAGATCGTCGTCCTCGAGGACTTCGCCGCTACCAAGACCGCTGAAGTCGCCAGCCTGCTGAACAAGGTCGGCGTCAATGGCCGCGTCCTGATTGCCGTCGAGCACAAGACCGACGAGCTGGTTCTGGCAACCCGCAACCTGTCGGATGTCAAGCTGGTCCAGCCGGCCTACCTGAACGTCTATGACGTCATGAACGCCGATAAGATCGTCCTGACCAACGTCGCCTTGGACCACATCACCAAGCGCCTAGGAGGTGACAAATAATGGAAGCTAAGACCATCGCCCTCAAGCCGGTCCTGAGTGAGAAGGCATATGCCCTCAGCCAGGTCCGTAACACGTATGTCTTCAAGGTGCCCCAGGGTACCAACAAGCACAGCGTAGCCCGTGCCGTGGAAGCCCAGTTCGAGGTTTCCGTCGAAGCGGTGAACATCACCAACATCGCCGGCAAGGCTAAGCGCACCATCCGTAAGAGTGGCCGCTCCGTCAACGGACGCCAAAGCGACATCCGCAAGGCATACGTCACGCTGAAGCAAGGCGACAGCCTGCCGATCTTCGCCGCCCTCGAAGAAGAGACTGAGAAGGCAGAGAAGACCCAGGCAGCCGTCGACAAGGCCGCCGATAAGGCTGCTAAGAAGGCCGATAAGAAAACTAAGAAAGACGGGGAGGATAAGTAGCCATGGCAGTCAAGCAATACAAGCCTACTACTCCTGGCCGTCGCGGTATGTCCAGCCAGGACACCAGCACAATCACCACCAAGAAGCCACTGCGCTCCCTGCTGGTCAGCAAAAACCGCATCAACGGCCGTAACAACCAGGGCCGCATAACCACCCGTCACCGTGGTGGTGGCGCCCGTAAGTTCTACCGCCTGGTGAACTTCAAGCTGGCCGAAGGTACCGTCGCTACCGTTGAGCACATCGAGTACGACCCGAACCGTTCGGCACGCATCGCCCGCATCAAAGAGGTATCAAACGACTCGAAGGGCACCTACCACTACATCCTGGCCGCTAAGGATATGCAAGTCGGTCAGACCATCCGTAGCGGTAGCGAAGTAGCCATCGAAAGCGGTAACCGCTTGCCACTCAAGAACATTCCGGTTGGTAGCATCATCCACGCCATCGAACTGCAACCTGGCCGCGGCGCCCAAATGGTCCGTAGTGCCGGTAACGGCGCCCAGCTGATGGCTAAGGAAGGCGAGTACGCTCAGGTGCGCCTGCCCAGCGGCGAAGTCCGTATGGTCAACATCGAGTGCACCGCCAGCCTTGGCAGCCTCGGTAACGAGCAGCACCAGAACGTCAAGATCGGTAAGGCCGGCCGTTCACGCCACCTCGGTAAGCGCCCAAGCGTCCGTGGTGTGGTCATGAACGCCGTGGACCACCCGCACGGTGGTGGTGACGGTGGTCGTCACCGTATGGCCAAGGCGCCACGTACGCCTTGGGGCCAGAAGACCCTGGGCTTCAAGACCCGCCGTCGTAAATCAACGACCAAGTTCATCGTAAGAAGCCGTCACGCGGCCAAGAGGAAATAAGGTTAGTATATGAGTCGCTCACTTAAGAAAGGACCGTTCATCGACCCCAAGCTCGCCAAAAAGGTAGCAGCTCTTGGCTCCGATGACCGGACCATCATCAAAACCTGGGCCCGTTCCAGCACGATCAGCCCGGAATTCGTAGGCCGCACCGTAGCCGTCCACAATGGCAAGGTTCACGTACCCGTTTTCGTTACCGAGAACATGGTCGGCCACAAACTCGGCGAATTTTCGCCGACCCGTAAGTTCCGCTCCCACGGCGGTAAGCTGGCGAAAGGTAAGAAGTAATGGCAGTCAAAGCTATCGCTAAGGGCGTCCGCATGAGCCCGCGCAAGGTCGCTGTCGTCGCAGCCCTGGTCCGTGGCCGTAGCGTCGAAGACGCCCTGACCATCCTCAGCCATGTACCACGCCGCGCAGCAACGCCCGTACAAAAAGTCGTTGCCAGTGCCCGCGCCAACGCCGAGAACAACCACAACTACAAGCCCAACAGCTTGCAGATCGTGGAAATCAGCGTCACGCCCGGCCCGCGCCTTAAGCGCTACCGTCCTGCAGCCCATGGCCGTGCACTGCCTTTCCAGCGCCGCACCTCACACATCCGTGTGGTCGTCGAGGGAGAGCAGCGTGCAGCTTCTGTAGCCGCTAAGCCAACCAAGGCGGAAGCCAAGAAAGAGGAGAAGTAAGCATGGGTCAGAAAGTAAACCCTATCAGCATGCGTCTCCAGGTCAACAAGGATTGGCGCAGCCGTTGGTTCGTCAACAAGCGTGACTACGCTAAATACCTGGCCGATGACCTGAAGGTCCGCAAGTACATCCAGACCAAGCTCGGCATGCGTGCCGCTATCAACAAGGTTGACATCGAGCGTTCACCAAACCTGGTCACCGTCACCATCACTACGGCTAAGGCCGGTGTCGTGATCGGACGCGGTGGCGCTGGTGCCCAGGAGCTGAAGGCTGCCGTCGAGAAAATCTATGGCACCCCAGCCCGCGTCAACATCGAAGAGATCAAGAAGCCGGAACTGTACGCCAAGCTTGTCGGTGAAAACATCGCCCACCAGTTGGAGCGCCGCATGAGCTTCCGCCGCGCTATCAAATCATCTTCAGCAGCTACCATGCGTGCCGGTGCCAAAGGTATCCGTATCGAGGTAGCTGGCCGTCTGAACGGTGCTGAGATGTCCCGTCGCGAAAAGGAAGTCGCCGGTTCGGTACCACTGCACACGCTGCGTGCCGACATCGACTACGCCCTGGTCCGCGCTAAGACCCAGGCAGGCATCATCGGTGTCAAAGTCTGGATCTACAAGGGAGGTGCCAACTAATGCTGTTACCAAAGCGCACTAAGTTCCGCAAGGTCCGTAAAGGCAAGATCCGTGGTTCGGCAACCTCGGGCAACTACATCGCCTTCGGTGACTACGCTTTGCAGTCCCAGGACGGCGAGCGCATCACCAGCCGCCAGATCGAATCGGCCCGCCAGGCCATGACCCGCTACATCAAGCGCGGTGGTAAGATCTGGATCCGTATCTTTCCTCACACCCCGGTCACCCGCAAGCCGCAGGACGTCAAGATGGGTAGTGGTAAGGGAAGCCCTGAGTTCTTCGTAGCCAAGGTCCGTCCTGGCACCATCATGTTTGAAATGCAAGGTGTGAGCGAAGAAGTCGCCCGAGAAGCTATGCGCCTGGCTGCGCACAAGCTGCCGGTCAAGACCAAGTTCCTGGTCCGTACCCAAACCGGTACCGGCGCTGGAGAAGAGGCATAATCATGAAAATCGCAGATATCCGTAAACTATCAACCCAAGACCTGACCAAGCAGACCACGTCACTGCGTGAGGAGATCGCTGATCTGAAGCGCCGCTCACACATGGGCGAGGTGCAGAATGTCCGGCTCATCCGTGCCAAGCGCAAAGACCTGGCCCGCATGCTGACTATTCTGGGCGAACAGCTGAGCAAGGAGAGCATGTAATGGCCAAAGCATTCACTGGTGTAGTCAAGTCTAACAAGACCGACAAGACCATCGTCGTGATCGTGCAGACGCGCAAGACCCACCCGTTGTACCGCAAGCAGTACACCGACAGCCGCAACTTCATGGCGCACGACGAAAACAATGAAGCCGAGATCGGCGACCGCGTACGCATCGTGGAGACCCGCCCGATCAGCGCTAACAAGCGCTTCAAACTGGACAAGATCCTGGAGAAGCCAGCACTGCGCGAATCGGACAAAGCAGTAACCGAGCAGCCCGCACAGGAAGAGGAGGCTTAAAGCATGATCCAACAAGAATCACGCTTGGCCGTCTGTGACAACAGCGGCGCCAAGGAAATCCTTTGTATCCGCGTCCTCGGTGGCACCCGCCGTCGATACGCCCGCGTTGGTGACATCATCGTCGCCACCGTCAAACAGGCAAGCCCGACCGGTACCGTAAAGAAGAAGACCGTCGTCAAGGCCGTTGTCGTACGGACCCAGGAAAAGATCCGCCGCAAGGATGGTTCTACCATCAAGTTCGACGATAACGCCGCAGTCATCATCAACGATGAGAAACTTCCACGCGCTACCCGTATCTTCGGCCCGGTCCCACGCGAGCTACGCGACATGGGCTACAACAAGATCATCAGCCTCGCACCGGAGGTACTATAATGAACAAGCACAACGCCACTAAGGCCGCCACGCCTTACAAGATCCGCCTGAAAAAGGGTGACAACGTCATGGTACGTGTCGGTAAGGACAAGGGGAAGACCGGTACGGTCATCGCCGTCCACCCACGTGACAACATGGTTACCGTCGAAGGCGTCAACATCGTCAAGAAGCACCAGAAGCCGAACCGCGCTTACCCGCAGGGTGGCATCATCGACATTACCAAGCCTATCCTTGTCAGCAAGGTCGGCCTGGTAGACCCGGAGTCCAAGAAGCCGACCCGTGTCGGCTACAACGTCGCCGATGACGGCACCAAGACCCGTGTCTACAAGTCGAGCGGCAAGACCGTCAAGGAGGCCCAGGCCTCAAGGCAGGGAGGTAAATAAACTATGGCAGCTACCAAGAACGCACCGGCAGCCTACCAGGCCCGGTTGCGAACCCAATACAACAACGAGATTGCCAAATCTTTGAAAGGCGACCTGTCACTGGCGAATGCCCACCAGGTACCACGTCTGGAGAAAATTGTCCTGAACGTCGGCCTTGGCCGCGCCAAGGATGACAAACGCATCATGGAAGTAGCGACCAATACGCTGGTCAAGATCACCGGCCAGACGCCGATTCAGACCACGGCCCGCCTGTCCATCGCCGGCTTCAAACTGCGCGAAGGCAACAAGATCGGCCTGAAGGTCACCCTGCGTGGCGACCGCATGTACGAATTCATGGACCGCCTGGTCAACATCGTGCTGCCGCGTCTGCGTGACTTCCACGGTGTCAGCGCCAAAGCTTTCGATAAGAACGGCAACTACAGCCTGGGCATGACCGACCAGTCAGTCTTTCCTGAGCTGACCTTCGAAGAGACCACCACGCCACACGGTCTGCAGGTCAACTTCGTCATCAAGTCCGAAGGTCCTGCACACTCGCGCGCGCTGCTCGAGAAGTTCGGTATGCCATTCGAAAAGGAGAACAAATAATATGGCTCGTAAGTCAAATGTCGCCCGCGACCTGAAGCGCCAGAAGATGATCACCAAGTACGCTGCCAAGCGTGCCGAACTGAAAGCTCTCGGCGACCTGGAAGGTCTGGCCAAGCTGCCACGCAACTCATCACCGACCCGCTGGAAGAACCGCTGTGCCGAGACCGGCCGTCCGCACGCCTACATGCGTCAGTTCGGACTCAACCGTATCTCGTTCCGCGAACACGCCAGCAAGGGCGAGATCCCCGGTGTCACCAAGGCGAGCTGGTAAGGAAGGAATGAACTAATATGATCACATCAACCGATCCGATCGCCGACATGCTGTCACGTATCCGCAACGCCATCGGCGTACGTAAGAACGTCGTCAGCATGCCACACAGCAAGGTCAAGGAATCAGTCGCGCAGCTGTTGCAGCAGAGCAACTTCATCACCGGTGTGGCCGTCGAAGACGCGCCAGTCGGCAAGACGCTCGTCATCACTATCAATAGCGAGAACGAGAATGCCCGCATCACCGAGATCGCCCGCATCAGCAAGCCCGGCCGTCGTTACTACGTACGTTCAGGCGAGATCCCAACGGTCAAGCGCGGACGTGGTATCGTCATCGTGTCCACTTCCAAAGGTATGATGACCGGCGCTGAAGCAAAGAAGCAGGGCATCGGCGGCGAAATCATCTGCCGTGTCTACTAGTAACCATCACAAGGAATAAGAAATGAGTCGAATAGGAAAACTGCCGATCGCAATCCCTAGCGGCGTGACAATCACTGTCGACCCCGATGAAATTACCGTCGCGGGACCAAAGGGTACGCTTAAGCAATTCACCATGCCTGGCGTCACTGTCAGCCAGGAAGATAGCAACCTTGTCGTCACCCGCGACAACGATGAACCGAAGAACCGTGCCAAGCATGGTCTGATGCGTGCATTGCTGAACAACCTGGTCAACGGCGTTACCACCGGTTTCAGCAAGAAGCTTGAAATCAACGGTGTCGGTTACCGCGTAGCCATGCAGGGCGCCGACCTGAAGTTCAACCTGGGCTTCTCGCACGATGTCATCTTCAAACTGCCTGCCGGCATCACCGCTACCATCGAGCAGAACACGGTCACCGTCACCGGTATCGATAAGCAGCAGGTCGGCCAGGTCGCCGCGGAGATCCGCGCCCTCAAGAAGCCTGAACCTTACAAGGGCAAGGGCATTAAATACTCTGATGAACGAATCGTCCGCAAGAGCGGTAAGTCAGGTAAGGACAAATAGCCATGAGTAGTAACCGCCTATTGAAAGTAGCCCGCAACAAGCAGCAGCGCCAGGGCCGTGTCCGCGCTAATGTCGTTGGTACCAGCGAGCGCCCACGCCTGAGCGTCAACGTCAGCAATCGTCATGTGATCGCCCAGATCATCGACGACAGCCAAAGCAAGACTCTTGCCTATGTGAGCACCGTAGGACAGAAAGCCGCAACCGGCACCATGGTCGACAAAGCAACCTGGGCAGGTGAAGCGATCGCCAAGCAAGCCAAGGCAGCCAAAGTCAGCCAGGTCATCTTCGACCGTGGCAGCAAATTGTATCATGGCCGTGTCGCCGCCTTGGCTGACGCTGCCCGTAAGAATGGATTGGAGTTCTAGTATGGCTGAACCACAAGCACCAGCACAGGCAGCCAACGAAGCTGCAGCCCAGGCTCAACAGCGCGGCCGTAATGACCGCGGCCCGCGCGGTGGCAACAATCGCGGCCCCGGGGGCCGCAACGACCGTCGCCGCCCCCAGCAGGAGCCGGAAGAGAAGCAGTTTGACGAGCGCACGCTGCACATCGACCGCGTCGCCCGCGTGGTCAAGGGTGGCCGCCGCTTCCGTTTCCGCGCCCTCGTCGTCGTAGGCGACCGTAAGAACCGGATCGGTATCGGCCTTGCCAAGGGTGCCGACGTGACGGCTGCCGTCACCAAGGCCACCGATGTCGCCAAGAAGAACTTCGTGACCGTATCCCTTTACAAGGGTACGCTGCCGCACGAAAC